>DATIAB010000041.1:0-2611 GCA_035458265.1 Ornithinibacter sp.
CGACCTGAAGGGAGCCCCGGTGGCCAGCACGAACAGCTTCGACGCCCACGGCACGCTCGAGGTGGGTGAGCAGTCCTACGAGATCTACCGCCTCGCGGCGGTCGAGGGGAGCCAGTCGCTGCCCTACAGCCTCAAGGTGCTTCTCGAGAACCTCCTGCGCACCGAGGACGGTGCCAACATCACGGCCGACCACATCCGCGCCCTCGGCGGGTGGGACGAGACCGCCGAGCCGGACACCGAGATCCAGTTCACGCCGGCACGCGTGATCATGCAGGACTTCACGGGCGTGCCCTGCGTCGTCGACCTCGCGACGATGCGCGAGGCCGTCGCCGACCTCGGCGGCGACCCGAGCAAGATCAACCCGCTCGCCCCGGCCGAGCTCGTCATCGACCACTCCGTGCAGATCGACGTCTTCGGCCGGTCCGACGCCTTCGAGCGCAACGTCGAGTTCGAGTACGGGCGCAACTTCGAGCGCTACCAGTTCCTGCGCTGGGGCCAGACGGCCTTCGACGACTTCAAGGTGGTGCCCCCGGGCACCGGCATCGTCCACCAGGTCAACATCGAGCGACTGGCCCGTGTCACCATGGTTCGCGATGGCGTCGCCTACCCCGACACCTGCGTGGGCACCGACAGCCACACGACGATGGTCAACGGCCTGGGCGTGCTCGGCTGGGGCGTCGGCGGCATCGAGGCCGAGGCCGCCATGCTCGGCCAGCCTGTCTCCATGCTCATCCCGCGCGTCGTCGGCTTCAAGCTGACGGGTGCCGCGCGTGCTGGCGTCACCGCGACCGACGTCGTGCTGACGATCACCGAGAAGCTGCGCCAGCACGGGGTCGTCGGCAAGTTCGTCGAGTTCTACGGCGAGGGTGTCGCCGCCCTCCCGCTCGCGAACCGCGCGACGATCGGCAACATGAGCCCCGAGTTCGGCTCGACGTGCGCGATCTTCCCCATCGACGACGTCACCCTGGACTACCTGCGGCTGACCGGTCGCGACGAGCAGCAGGTCGCGCTCGTCGAGGCCTATGCCAAGGAGCAGGGCATGTGGCTCGACCCCGCCGCCGAGCCGCGCTTCTCCGAGAAGCTCGAGCTCGACCTGTCCACCGTCGTGCCGTCGATCGCGGGCCCGAAGCGTCCCCAGGACCGCATCGCGCTCAGCGAGTCCAAGCAGCAGTTCGCGCTCGACGTCAAGAACTACGGTGTCGACGGCGACCTGCGCTCGGTTCCCGTCCAGGCCGAGGGGGCTGACACCGGCAGTGGCAGCACGGCGGCCTACGACCTGAAGGACGGCGCCGTCGTCATCGCGTCGATCACGTCGTGCACGAACACCTCGAACCCCTCGGTGATGATGGCCGCGGCCCTGCTCGCGAAGAACGCGGTCGAACGCGGTCTCGCGGTCAAGCCATGGGTGAAGACGTCGATGGCGCCCGGCAGCAAGGTCGTCACGGGATACTACGAGGCAGCCGGCCTCTGGCCCTACCTCGACAAGCTGGGCTTCAACCTCGTGGGCTACGGCTGCGCGACGTGCATCGGCAACTCGGGCCCGCTCGCGGCCGAGGTGTCGGCGGCCGTGCAGGCCGGCGACCTCGCGGTCGCCGCCGTGCTCTCGGGCAACCGCAACTTCGAGGGTCGGATCAACCCCGACGTCAAGATGAACTACCTCGCGTCGCCCCCGCTGTGCATCGCCTACGCCCTCGCGGGGACGATGGACTTCGACTTCGACACCGACCCGCTCGGTCAGGACGAGTCCGGTGCCGACGTCTTCCTCGCCGACATCTGGCCGGCGCCCCAGGAGGTCGAGTCGGTGATCGCGTCGTCGATCACGCGCGACCTGTTCACCAAGGACTACGCGGACGTCTTCGCCGGTGACGAGCGCTGGCAGTCGCTGCCCACCCCTGAGGGCGACACCTTCGCGTGGGACCCCGAGTCGACCTACGTGCGCAAGCCCACGTACTTCGACGGGATGCAGATGGAGCCCGCTCCGGTCACCGACATCTCCGGCGCGCGCGTGCTGGCCAGGCTCGGCGACTCCGTGACGACCGACCACATCAGCCCCGCCGGCAAGTACTTGATCGGGCACGGCGTGCAGCCCCGCGACTTCAACTCGTATGGCGCGAGGCGGGGCAACCACGAAGTGATGATGCGTGGCACGTTTGCGAACATCCGGCTGCGCAACCAGCTGGCGCCCGGCACGGAAGGGGGCTGGACGACGCTGCTGCCTGACGGCGACGTGACGACGATCTTCGACGCGTCCGTGAGATATCGAGAGCGTGGCGTGCCGCTGATCATTCTGGCGGGCAAGGAGTACGGTTCGGGATCGTCGCGTGACTGGGCGGCGAAAGGCACGCTGCTGCTCGGCGTCAAGGCGGTCATCGCCGAAAGCTTCGAGCGGATTCATCGCAGCAATCTCGTCAACATGGGCGTTCTTCCGCTGCAGTTCCGCGCGGGCGAGACCGCGGCCTCGCTCGGGCTCACGGGCCGCGAGCTGTTCGATCTGGTGGGATCGGGCGCCGCGCTCACGCCCCGCGGCGGGCTCACCGTGCGCGCCACCCGCGACGACGGGACGACCGTCGAGTTGACCGTCGACGTGCGTGTGGACACCCCCGAGGAGCTG
>DATIAB010000042.1:0-6168 GCA_035458265.1 Ornithinibacter sp.
CTGACCGACGCGTCCGCCGGGAAGGACTACCTTGAGGTCATGCGCAGCAACCTGGCCACGTTGAAGAAGGGTCAGGGGTGCAGCTGAGCGCCGCCCCCCTCCTGCGCCTGCGGTCGGCGTCCTTCGGGTACGCCGACCGCAAGGTCGTGTCCGACGTCGATCTCACGGTCAGGCCCGGCGAGGTGGTTGCCCTGCTCGGGCCAAACGGATCGGGCAAGTCGACGCTCGTGCGCGGCATCCTCGGTCTGAGTGCCCGGCAGGGGGGCGAGGTCGAGCTCTTCGGCACCCCCCTCGACACCTTCGACGAGCACACCCGGCTCGGCTACGTCCCCCAGCGCCACTCCCTGTCGGCGTCGGTGCGCGCGACCGTCACCGAGATCGTCGAGGTCGGACGGCTCCCCCACCGCCCGTGGTGGAAGCCCGCGACCCGCGAGGACCGCGCCATCGTCCGCGAGGCGATCGCAGACGTGGGTCTGGCCGACCGCTCCCACGCGGAGGTCGCGTCGCTCTCCGGCGGGCAGCAACGGCGCGTGCTCATCGCCCGGGCGCTTGCCGGTCGACCCGAGATGCTCGTCATGGACGAGCCGACGGCCGGTGTCGACCACGCCAGCCAGGAGTCGTTGGCGGCGGTCCTCCAGCGGCTCGCCGACCGGGGCACCTCGATGCTCGTCGTGACCCACGAGCTCGCGGCCCTCGAGGGCCTGTTCACCCGCATCGTCTGCCTGGATGCCGGTCACGTCGACTTCGACGGGACCCCCACCGCGTACGCGCAGCACCTCCAGCGGCACGCCGCCGGCTCCGACCACCACCACCCGGACGACGACGCCCCACGACGCGGCCACGTCATCGGCGCCGCACCACTGGACCCCGCTCCTCGGGAGGTGGCGCCGTGAGCGACCTGCTCGCCCTCGACTTCATGCGCCAGGCGCTGCTCGCAGCCCTGTTGGCCGGGTTCGCGGCGCCGCTCGTCGGTGTCTTCCTCGTCCAGCGCCGGATGTCACTCATCGGAGACGGCATGGGTCACGTCGCGCTCGCGGGCGTCGCGGTCGGAGTGCTGACCGGGCAGGAGCCGGTGTTCACCGCACTCATCGCGGCGGTCCTCGCCGCCATCGCCATCGAGCTGATCCGGGCCTCGGGGCGCACGAGTGGGGACACGGCTTTGGCCGTGATGTTCTACGGCGGCATCGCCCTGGGCGTGGTCCTCATCGCGAAGTCGAGCAGCGGAACCCCGGCCAACCTCACCGGCTACCTCTTCGGCGCGATCCTCACGACGAGTCGCGCCGACATCGTCGTCTTCGCCGTCCTCGCCGCGGTGGTGCTGGGCGCCACCCTGATGTTGCGGCAACGGTTCTTCGCCGTCGCCAACGACGAGGAGTACGCGCGCGCGGCCGGTATCCCCGTCCTGCGCTACAACATCCTGCTGGCCGTGCTGACCGCGGTCACCGTCGTCGTGTCGATGCGCGTGGTCGGGTTGCTCCTCATCAGCGCCCTGATGATCCTGCCGAACGCGACCTCGCAGCTGTTCGCGCGCAGCTTCCGCTCCGCCCTGTGGTGGGCAGTGATCGTCGGTGTGCTGTGCAGCGTCGGAGGGGTGATCATCTCGTACTGGGCCGCGACCCCGTCCGGTGGCACGATCGTGCTGCTCGCCGTCGCGGCGTTCATCACCGCGAGCATCGTCACGGCGGTGGTTGCCCGCATCCGGCGGGCGGCCCACGAGCGCACCGAGCGCCATGACCACGAACACGGCCCTGACTGCGGCCACCCCGCGGTCGAGCACGAGGGCCACCTCGACTACCTGCACGACGGGCACCGGCACGCCGCGCACGAGGGCCACTACGACGAGCACGGGAACCGTGCCGGGGCGGAGCAGCGATGACCGAGCAGGTGCAGACCGAACGGCGCCCGACGCGCCAGCGAGCAGCCATCTCCGAGGCGCTCACCGTGTCACGAGAGTTCCGGTCCGCCCAGGACATCCACGCTGCCATGGCGGGGTCAGGCATCCGGGTCGGGTTGGCCACGGTCTACCGCAACCTCCAGGCCATGGCCGCTGACGGCGAGGTCGACGTCATCCGCACCCCGGACGGAGAAGCCGTCTACCGGTCGTGCGCCACGCAGCAACACCATCACCACGTGGTCTGCCGTTCCTGCGGGTTGGCGGTCGACGTCACCGCTGAGGCCGTGGAGCGCTGGGCCGAGACCGTCGCCGCTGCCCACGGCTTCACCCAGGTGCGACACACCGTCGAGGTCGACGGCCTGTGCGCCTCGTGCTCGTCGACGTGACGTTCCGCTCCCCTCGCCTGCGAACGCCGTCCTACTCGTAGGAGTTCTCGGGCGCCTCGATCCGCGTGAGCTCCTCCACCTCGAGCACGGGCAGCTCCTGCTCCTCGAGGCTGACGAGAGGCGCGGGCCGCCAGGTCCCGACGACCTGAACCCACTCGTCGTCCGCCAGTGGTGGGACGCCGTCGACGGCCACCTTGACGGCGAACCCGTCAGCCGCGCAGCAGTTGAGGGACATGCGTGTGAGCACCCAGGCCCCCGGGATGCGGCCGGCCGAGGCAAAACCGGTGAGCCGGACCCGGCGGCCCGTGAGCGACTGCGCGGGGTCGGCCAGCGCGCGGCCCTGGAACTCGGCGAGGGTCAGGTCGAGCGGGTCGCCGTCGGCCAGGGGCGGCAGCCCCTCGATGGTCGTGATGCCGATCAAGCCGCTGTCCTCCGCAGCGGAGAACGCCCCGAGTGGCGGCGGCGCCACGACGCCCAGGAGGAGGAACGGGACCACGAGGAGCCAGCCCACGCGAGGTCCGCGCTCGTGGTCGTGCCCGTGCCCGGCATCCGGTCCGGGCTCGTGGGAGTCGGCGAGGTGCTCGTCGTCCTGGGCACTTTCCCGCCGGTCGGTCCACATGCCGTACCCGCCGAGGAGCAGCAGCATGCCCGCGGCCACGAGCAGTGGCACCTGCAGCGAGGGCTTGACGAAGTTGAGGTACACCCCGTTGACGGCGGCCAGGGCGGCGATGACCCCGACGACGAGGATCACCCCGTTCTGGGTGAACCGCTTCACAGGAGCACCGAGCCCACCCCGACCGCCGACGCGACGGCGACCACGAAGGTGAGCGGCGCGAAGATCAGCGCGAACCGCCGCCCGAAGGTCCCGACCTGCATGGCGAACAGCTTCACGTCGACCGCGGGGCCGACCACCATGAACGCGAGCTGAGCCGTCGGGGGAAACTGGCTCATGCTCGCCGCGATGAAGGCGTCCGCCTCCGAACACACCGCGACGACCACCGCGAACACCGCCATGACGAGCACGCTGACGAGGAGGTTCCCGGCGAGGGTGTCGAGCACCGATCGCGGCACGAACACGTTGACGGTCGCCGCGACCATCGCACCCAGCATGAGGAACCCCCCGGCGTGCAGCAGGTCGTGCCGCGCTGCAGCGACGAAGTCGGCGAGCCGGCCGCGCCCGCTCGCGGGACGCGACGGCATCGAGATGAGGTGGTCCTTGCCGAGCGCGAGCCAGATCCAGCCCATGACCACCGCCGTGAGCAGGGACGCGGTGAACCGGGCGCCCACCATCTCGACGCTTCCGGCGAAGGCCACGGCCGTCGACACCAGGACGACGGGGTTGATGGCCGGGGCCGCGAGGAGGAAGGTCAGGGACACCGCAGGTCTCACGCCACGCGACACCAGGGAGCCGGCGATGGGCACGGCACCGCACTCGCAGCCGGGCAGCAGCACCCCGGACAACCCTGCGACGGGCACGGCCGCGGCCGGATGCCGCGGCAGCCACCGCGACAGGGCGTCAGCCGGCACGAGCACGGCGATCGCGGCCGACAGCACGACGCCCAACGCGAGGAAGGGAAGGGACTGCAGGCCGATGGAGACGAACACGGTCAACCAGGCTGCGAGCGCGTCGTTGCCCTCGACCAGCTCGGTCAGCCGGGGGCGCAGGAGGATGAGCCCCAGCATGACCGCCGAGAGCCCGATCAGGCTCCAGTCCGCCCGCGACCCCTCCCGGTAGCGGTCGGAGGTCACGTCGTGTCGGGGGTCCTCGACGAGCATGGCGAGATCACGGTACCCGGACGGTTCAGGCCGGCGCGCCCTCGCCCGGGCGGTCGACTGCTCCGCCGTAGCGACGGTCCCGGTCGACGTAGGTCTGGATGGCCTGCCACAGGTCACGACGGTCGTAGTCGGGCCACAGCCGGTCCTGGAAGACCATCTCGGCGTAGGCGCTCTGCCACAGCAGGAAGTTGCTCGTGCGCTGCTCCCCCGAGCTCCGCACGAACAGGTCGACGTCCGGCATGTCGGGCTCGGGCAGGTAGCGGGCAATGGTGCGCTCGTCCACCGTTCGCGCCTTGAGACGACCCCGGGCGACGTCCTCGGCGAGGCGCTGCACGGCATCCCCGAGCTCGGCGCGACCCCCGTAGTTGACGCAGAAGTACAAGGTGAGGCCGGTGTTGCGGCGGGTGAGCTCCTGCGCGACCTCGAGCTCCTTGATCACCGACCCCCAGAGGCGCGGGCGGCGCCCGACCCAGCGCATCCGCACGCCCCACTCGTGCAGCTGGTCGCGGCGTCGGCGGATGACGTCGCGGTTGAAGCCCATGAGGAACTTCACCTCGTCCGGGCTGCGCTTCCAGTTCTCCGTCGAGAAGGCGTAGGCCGACAGGTGGGTCACGCCGACCTCGATGGCGCCCGCGACGACGTCGAGCAGGGCGGCCTCGCCGGCCTCGTGTCCCTTGGTGCGGGGCAGGCCGCGCTGGTTGGCCCAGCGCCCGTTGCCGTCCATGACGACGGCGACGTGACGCGGCATCCGGCCCGGCTCGATGAGCGGCGGGCGAGCCCCGCTGGGGTGCGGGAACGGCGGCGGGTAGGGGCTCGACACGCTCACCGCTCCACCATACGGAGGCTGCGGATGCCCCGCTCCACGTGCCACTGGAGGAAGGCGGCGGTCAGGCCGCTGCCCTCGCGCCGGTGGTGCACGTCGGAGGCGTCGGCGATCGCCCAGTCACCCGCGAGCAGGGCCGCGAGCAGGAGGAGCGTCTCGGGGGCCGGCGCGGCCGAACCCGGCGGTCGGCAGCTCGGGCAGACAGCACCACCGGCGACGACGTGGAAGCCTCGATGCGGCCCTGGCGCACCGCACTTGGCGCAGTCGTGGAAGCTCGGCGCCCAGCCCGCGACAGCCAGCGCGCGCAGGAGGTAGGCGTCGAGGACGAGGTTCGGGTCGTGCTCGCGGCCAGCCAGGGAACGCACCGCCCCGGCGAGCAGGAGGTACTGCTGCAGCGCCGGCTCGCGCTCCTCGGTGAGCCGGTCGCAGGTCTCGAGCACGGCGGTCGCGGCGGTGTACGACGGGTAGTCGCGCGCGATGGCATCCCCCCACGGGTCGAGGGTCTCCACCTGGGTCACGGTGTCGAGGTTGCGCCCCTCATAGCACTGCACGTCGATGTGCATGCCGGGCTCGAGACGGCTGCCGAAGCGCGACTTCGTGCGCCGCACGCCCTTGCCGACGACCCGCACCTTTCCCAGGCGGCGGGTGAGGAGGGTGACGATGCGGTCGGCCTCACCCAGCTTCTGGGTGCGCAGGACGATCGCCTCGTCGCGGTAGAGGGGCACCACACCATTGTCGGTGCTCGCGGTGACATCCGCGGGATGCCGTGCCGCCTCGCCCCGCGCCCCACTCGCGATCGCCCGGTCGGGAGCGTCGTCGCAGCAGCGTGGAGCGCAAGTGGGGTGCGCAGTGCCAAGATTGGTCGCGTGGCGTCAGACACTCGAATGGTGGCCCTGGGATTCGGCAAGTTCGCACGCGCGGACCGCATCTTCGCGCTCGAGCGAATCACCGGCGACGAACGCGGCGATGGCCGCCGCACCCGAGTCTGGATCGATGGAGTCCCCGACCCGTTGATCGCCTCGCGGACCGAGGTCACGATTCTTCGCGACATGGGCCAAGAGGCCGCTATCGCGGCACCAGAGTTCGACGAGGCACTGGACCTGGCCGCCCGTCTGGCAGCCGCGGCCGACGCGGTCGGGTGGATCTGAGCGATCTGGGTCGGCGTGCGCGACGCCTCCTGGCCTCGACGACCGCATCCGGCACAGGGCTCGGGAACTCACTCGCCGTCGCAGCGGCGGCAGGTCGCTGCCGCTTCGCGGCGGTACGACTCTGCCGCTTTGCGGCGGTAG
>DATIAB010000043.1:0-11275 GCA_035458265.1 Ornithinibacter sp.
AGTGCGGCACGGCAGCGGCCAGGCCCCGTGACCACTTCACGGAGCAGCCGGCGCCCTGGGTGGCGGCGGTGTGCGACCGCGGCATCCGCCACCACCGGAACGAGGATGCCGTCGCGCTGGCCGCCGCCACGTCCCCCGCCGTCCGGGCGGTGCTCGTCGTGTGTGACGGGGTGTCGACCTCGACGGACTCCGACGTCGCGAGCCTGGCAGCCGCCCGGGCCGCTCGCGACGTCCTCGCGCAGTCGCAGCCTCGTGGCCTGGGCACTCCGGAGAGCAGTGTGGCCGCCACCGCGCGGGCCCTGGTGACCGCCGCGGACGCTGCCAACGACGCGGTCATCGCGCACACCGCCCAGGACGCCGCAAGCCCGGCATCCTGCACGTTCGTGGCCGCCGTCGTCGACGGGCCCGTGCTCGTCGTCGGCTGGGTCGGTGACAGCCGGGCCTACTGGCTGCCCGATGCGGGGGGCCCGCTTCTCCTCACGACCGACGACTCGTTCGCCGCCGACCAGATCGCGTTGGGTGTCGACCGCGCCGTCGCGGAGAACGGCCCCCACGCCCACGCGATCACCAGGTGGCTCGGCAGCGACGCGCCGGACCACACCCCGCGGACCGTGACGGTCGACCTCGACGTCCCGGGGTGGGTGCTCGTGTGCTCCGACGGCCTGTGGAACTACTGCTCCGCGCCGGAGGACCTCGCGGGCCTGCTCGGTGCGACGATGGACACCGTCGGCGCGCAGCCCCTGCCGCTGGCCACCGCACTCGTCCAATGGGCCAACGTCCAGGGCGGCCGGGACAACATCACGGTGGCCCTGGCCCGCATCGACCCGACCACCACCGCGACGACCGACCCGTCGTCCGCGGCCCACCGAGAGGAAGTCCCCCCAGATGGCAACGTTCTCAGCTGACGTCTACCAGAACGAGTTCCTGCCCGACGGGGGCACCGATGTCCACGCCATCGTCACGGTCTCGTGCTCGGGCGCGGGAGCGGTGGGGCAGGCCGGTTCCGGGGATGCCGCCGAGCTCGTCATCGTCGACACGTCGGGATCGATGGATGGCGAGAACATCGTCGCCGCCCGCCAGGCCGCCGCCGCTGCGTTGGACCAGGTCAACGACGGGGTCTGGTTCGCGGTCATCGCGGGAAGCCACGAGGCTCGGCTGGCCTACCCGGTCGGTCGCGAGCTGGGGATGGTGCGGATGGATTCCCAGACGCGGGCGCAGGCCAAGGCGGCCGTCTCCGGGTTCCAGGCAGACGGCGGTACGGCCATGGGCACCTGGCTCACGCTGGCCACGAGGGTGCTGGCCTCGGTGCCCTCCGCGGTGCAGCGTCACGCGATCCTGCTGACCGACGGCATCAACCAGCACGAGACACCCGAGCAGCTCACCGCGGCCATCGAGGGAGCTCGCGGGCACTTCCAGGCCGACTGCCGCGGTGTGGGCGCCGCGTGGCAGGTGGCCGAGGTACGTCGCATCGCGACGGCCCTGCTCGGCACCGTCGACCTCATCGCCCGGCCCGAGGACATGGCGGCGGACTTCGAGGGCATCATGCGCCAGGCCATGGGGCGCGGCGTGGCCGATGCCGTCCTGCGGGTCTGGGCCCCGCAGGGGTCCCAGGTGCTGTTCGTGCGCCAGGTCGCCCCGACGGTCGAGGACCTCACCTCGCGCCGCCAGGAGGTCAACGCCCTCACCGGGGCCTACCCGACCGGCTCCTGGGGCGATGAGTCGCGCGACTACCACGTCGCCGTGCGCCTGCCGGCGAAGGTCGTCGGGCAGGAGCAGCTCGCTGCCCGGGTACAGGTCGCCATCGGCGACGAGGTGCTCGCACAGGGACTCGTCAAGGCGCTGTGGTCCAACGACGACACCCTCACCACGCGCATCGACCCGGCCGTCGCCCACTACACGGGACAGACCGAGCTGGCCGAGGTCATCCAGGACGGCCTGGCCGCCAAGGCCGCCGGCGACACCGACACGGCCACCGCCAAGCTCGGGCGGGCCGTCCAGCTGGCGGCCGAGACCGGCAACGAGGAGGCGACGACCCGGCTGCGCAAGATCGTGGACATCGAGGATGCCGACACCGGCACCATCCGGCTCAAGCGCTCGGTCGACAAGCTCGACGAGATGGCGCTCGACACGGCATCCACGAAGACGACCCGGGTGAAGAAGTGAGCACGCCCGCCGTCTGCCCGAACGGGCACGAGTCGCAGGCCCCGGACTACTGCGACACCTGCGGGGCCCCGATCGTCGAGGACGGTGGGGCCACAGGGGTGTCGGCGGTGACGCCGACCGCGTCCGGTGGTGGCACGGCATCCGAGCCCGTGGCACAGCCCGAGTCCTGCCCGAGCTGTGGTGCGGACAAGGCCGCCGGGGCGCTGTTCTGCGAGGCGTGCGGCTACGACTTCACGACCGGCACGATGCCGCGCCCCGCCGAGGCTGCGCCCGCATCCGCTCTCGACCTGGGCGGAAGCAGCGGCTCGACGCCGCAGCCGCTGGCGCCGGCGATCGCCGTCGAGTGGGTCGTCGAGGTCTGGGTCGACCCCGACTGGTACGCGTCACAGGCCAGCGAGGACCCCTGTCCCTCCCCGGGGTTGCCGGCCGTCGTGCCGTTGAGAGCCAAGAGCGTGCTGGTCGGTCGGCCGTCGACGAGCCGCAACATCCACCCCGAGGTCGACCTCACCGGCGACCCCGGCGTCAGCCGTCGGCAGGCGCAGCTGAGCACGGACGGTCAGCGGTGGTGGGTCGAGGACCTCCAGTCCAGCAACGGCACCTACGTCGGCCCGGCCAGCGGCCCCCTGCCCGATGAGCCGATCGCCCCGGGAGCGCGGCGTGAGCTGTCCGAGGACGACCGGGTCTACGTGGGCGCGTGGACCCGTCTCGTGGTGCGCCGCGCCACGCCCGAGGAGCAGTAGGCCGTGACGGGACGGACGACGGGGGCCTCAGAGCACTGAGGCCATCCGGCGCACTGCCTCCTCGATGATGCTCGGCGAGGTCGCGAGGTTCAGGCGGGCGTGGCCGCGCCCGCTGTCGTGCCCGTAGTGCGGACCCGACCCCAGGGCGACCCGACCGCGGTCCCTGAACGCCGCGGCCGGGTCGTCACCGAGCCCCAGGTCACGGCAGTCCAGCCAAGCCAGGTAGGTCGCGTCCGGCGCGGGCCACCGGACCGCCGGGAGGTGCTCGACGAGCAGCCGTGCGAGGAGCGACCGGTTCTCCTCGAGCTCGCGGGTGAGCTGCGCCAGCCAGTCACGGCCGTCGTCCATCGCCGCGACGTGGGCGATGGCCCCGACGTGGGACGAGCCGTGGGTGTGCACCTCGTGCAGGTGCTCAAGGTCTTCGCGGGAACCCGACCCCGCCATGACGAGGGCCGACTTCAGCCCGGCGAGGTTCCAACCCTTGGACGGTGAGAACACCGAGAACCCGCGCTCGCCGCCGTCCACGGTGAGGAAGGGGGTGAACACCGGTCCACCGGCATACGTGATCGGTGCGTGGATCTCGTCGGCGACGACCCGCACCCCGAACTCGTTGGCCAGCGCGGCCAGATCGGCGAGCTCGGCGGGGGAGTGGACGGTGCCCGTCGGGTTCTGGGGGTTGCACAGCAGGTATGCCGCCCGCTCACCGCGCGCCGTCGCCTCCCGGAACGCCGTGCGCAGCGCGTCCGGGTCCAGGCGCCCGTCGGGGGAGAGGGGGGCGTCGACGGTCCGGCGACCGATGGCGTCGAGGAAGCCGAAGAAGGCGTTGTACGTCGGGGAGGAGATGACCACCGGCCCGCCCTCGTCGGTGAGCAGGCGCAGCAGCTCGGTGGCCCCGATCATGACGTCCGGGACGATCATCGCCGCGTCGGTGTCGACCTCCCACCCCCAGGAGTCGTGGGCATAGCGGGCGACCGCGGCGGCGTAGCGGGGGCCCCAGCCGTAGCCGGTGTCGCCGCGGCGCACGGCGTCGAACACGGCCTCGACGACGGCCGGGCAGGGGTCGACGTCCATCTCGGCCACCCACAGCGGGAGGACCTCCGGCGGATAGGCCACCCACTTCACGCTGGTGCGGTCTCGGCGGAGCTCGGCCTCGGGGGCGCGCAGGAGGGGGACAGGCATGCCGACACCCTAGAGGCGGGTGCGGCGCGGGCCCCCGCCACGACATACAGTTGCGGTCATGTCGACGGGCGGGCCCGATGAGCAGGTGAGCGATCGGGTGCTCACCCTGCCGAACGCGCTGTCGGCGCTGCGTCTGGTCGGTGTCCCCGTCTTCCTCTGGGCCATCCTCACCGAGCAGGACGGTCTGGCCATCGTGCTGCTCATGGCCTCCGGCCTCACCGACTACCTCGACGGGAAGATCGCCCGCAGCTACGGCCTCGTCACCCGGGTGGGCCAGCTGCTCGACCCGATCGCCGACCGGCTCTACATCGTCTCCACGCTCATCGGCCTGGCATGGCGCGAGATCATCCCGTGGTGGCTCGTCGCCCTGCTGTTCGCTCGTGAGGCCTTCATGGCAGTCGTGGTGCTCATCGCCAAGCGGCACGGCTGGGTCGGGTTGCCGGTGCACTTCGCGGGCAAGGCTGCCACCTTCAACCTCCTCTACGCCTTCCCCCTGCTCCTGCTCGCCGACGGTGACAGCACCGTGTCGCGCATCGCCGAGCCGGTCGGGTGGGCGTTCGCGTGGTGGGGCACCGGGCTGTACTGGGTGGCCGGCATCCTCTATGCCCTGCAGCTGCGCCACCTGCTCGACTCGCGCCGGGCGGCGGTGCCGTGAGCAGCCCGCCCACCGCGACACCACCGCCGCCGCCCGCCGCTCCCCCCGCACGGCGCCCTGACGAGTCGATGAGCCTGCTGACCACGATGCTCCAGCGGCCGCTCGACCCGGGCTACGCGGCGGCCGCGGACCGCCGCGAGGCCGACGGCCAGCCGCGCGCGACGTCGCTGCGTGCGCCTCGCCTGATCATCGCGATGCTCGTCCTCGGCCTCCTCGTCGGCGTGGCGGCCTCGAACCTCACCGCGGCCGACTCGCCGCGGGCCCAGGCCCGCAAGGACCTCATCGTGCAGATCGAGGAGCGGCGGGCCGAGGTCGACGAGCTCACAGCCCTCGCGACCAGCCTGCAGTCGGACGTGACCGAGCTCGAGGCCGGGCAGCTCGGGTCCGTCGGAGACCTCGCACGCAGCAGGGAGCTCGCAGCCACGGTGGGTGCGATCCCCCTGGAGGGCCCCGGCCTGACCATCACCATGGACGACGCCCCGGGGTCCGGGGCCGACGAGGCCGACGGCGGCTCTCCCGAGGCCGAGCAGGGCCGCGTCTATGCCAAGGACCTGCGGTTCGTCGCGAACGCGCTCTGGGAGTCCGGCGCCGAGGCGGTCAGCATCAACGGCAAGCGCCTCACGTCGTTGTCAGCCATCCGCTTCGCGGGATCGGCCGTCATCGTCGACAACCGGCCGCTGACCCGGCCGTACGTCATCACCGCTCTCGGGGACCCGGCCCGCTTTCCCGCTGACTTCGCGGACGGGGAGGGTGGCACCTACCTGTCGACCCTGCGGGGGAACTTCGGCATCCGGGTGGACACCAAGGTGGCCAGGCTGCTCAGCGTGCCGGCGGCGGTGGGTCTGAACCTCCGCCACGCGACGACGGGGGATACTGAGGACACCACGCCGTCGACCGCAACCCCCGAGAGGAGCCCGTCGTGATCCCGGCCATCGGCCTGGCCCTCGGCATCATCATCGGGCTGCTCCTGCAACCCGCCGTGCCCGTGTGGCTGCAGCCATACCTGCCCATCGCCGTCATCGCCGCACTCGACGCGGTCTTCGGCGCCGTGCGGGCGATCCTCGACGGCATCTTCGACGACAAGGTGTTCGTCGTCTCCTTCCTGTCCAACGTCGTCGTCGCCGCCTTCATCGTCTTCCTCGGTGACAAGCTCGGTGTCGGCGCACAGCTGTCGACCGGTGTCGTCGTCGTCCTCGGAGTGCGCATCTTCTCCAACGTCGCGGCAATCCGTCGTCACCTCTTCGACGCATGAGCGGCGACGACCCCGTCACCGGGCCGGATGCGTCGTCACCTCTTCGACGCATGAGCGGCGACGACCCCGTCACCGGGCCGGATGCCGTGGACGCGGATGCCGTCGCCCCTGACCCTGCGGAACCGGGCGGCAGTGGACGCCCCGCGGCCGACTCACCGCGTGCGTGGCGCCGGCTCCTGCGAGCCGGCTCCCCGCGACTCACCCGGGCCAACGTGCTCGCGATGGTGCTCGCCGGCGCCCTGGGGTTCGCCATCATCGCGCAGGTGCGCCAGACCTCCATCCAGGGACTCGAGAACCTGCGCGAGGACGAGCTGGTCCGCATCTTCGCGGGTGTCGACCAGGACGGCGACCGGCTCGCCGACGAGATCCGGGGCCTGGAGAACTCCCTCGAGCTGCTCCAGAGCCAGTCCACGAACGAGGCCGAGGCGCAGCGCGCCGCGCAGCAGCGCCTCGACGCACTCGGCATCCTTGCCGGAACGGCTCCGGCCACCGGGCCGGGCATCGTCCTCACGATCACCGGAGTCGAGGGAGGCGTTGCTGCGCCCCTCATCCTGGACACCGTCCAGGAGCTTCGTGCCGCGGGGGCCGAGGCCATCCAGATCGGCGACGAGCGCGTCGTGGCCAACACCTGGATCAGTGAGCGTGACGGGGACCTCGTGGTGTCAGGGACGACGGTGGCCCCGCCCTACAGCATTCGGGCCATCGGGGATGCCAACACCCTCGCCGGGGCGATGGAGATCCCCGGGGGTGTGACCGCCACCGTTCGTCGGGCTGAGGGCACGACCCAGACCGAGATCCGCGACGAGGTCGTGATCGATGCGTTGCTCAGCCTCACTCCGCCTCAGTACGCTCGGCCCGTACCCACCACCACGCCCTGACAGCCCGCTGTCGGGCCACACCAAGGAGAGTCATGAGCGACCTCGAGTACCCCGCCGGACTGCGCTACACCGCCGAGCACGAGTGGGTCAGCAGTGCGGGCGACACGCTGCGGGTCGGCATCACCTCCTTCGCCCAGGAGGCCCTGGGTGACGTCGTGTACGTCAGCCTTCCCGCGGTCGGCGACACCGTCGCCGCCGGGGGAACCTGCGGAGAGGTGGAGTCCACCAAGTCGGTCAGTGACCTCTACGCTCCGGTGTCCGGTGAGATCACCTCGGTCAACGAGCTGCTCGACGGCACGCCGGAGCTGGTGAACTCGGACCCGTACGGTGAGGGGTGGATGTACGAGCTGCGCCCGAGCGACCCGACAGCGGTGGACGCCCTCATGGACGTGGAGACCTACACCGCGCAACTCTCCTGACAGGTTTCACCACCCCAGGGGTGGGCATCGGCCAAGACCCTGATCTAGGGTGTGACACTCCGCACGGACAGACGACGAGAGGCTGGATGGCCAATGAGTGACGAGCCGGAGGGCGGCCGCGAGCCCGTGCCCGAGTCGACGACGATGCGGCTCACGGCGGTGCAGGCGGGCGAGGGGGCGCGCACGGACGAGCCGGTCCACGAGAGCGAGCACGTCCTCACGAAGTCCGACCTCGCGACGGTCGAGGCGTTGCGTCCCGGGACGGCGCTGCTCGTCGTCCTGCGCGGCCCCAACACGGGGGCACGCTTCCTCCTCGACGACGATGAGGTGATCTCCGGCCGGCACCCGGACAGCGACATCTTCCTCGATGACGTCACCGTCTCCCGCCGCCACGCGATCTTCCGGCGGACGCCCGAGGGGTTCGTCGTGCGGGACGTGGGCTCGCTCAACGGCACCTACGTCAACCGCGAGCTCGTCGACGAGGCCACCCTGGTCACGGGCGACGAGGTGCAGATCGGGAAGTTCCGCCTCGTCTTCTACGCGAGCCAGGCCTGACCCACCCGTGTCGCCGACGGCTCCTGCGCGCCGCCTCACGGTTGGGGCGGTCGTGCGGGCCCTGTCCGAGGAGTTCCCCGACGTCACGATCTCCAAGGTTCGCTTCCTCGAGGCAGAAGGGCTGGTCACGCCAGCTCGCACGTCGTCGGGATATCGGCAGTTCACCGACGACGACGTCGAGCGGCTTCGATATGTGCTGCGAGCGCAACGAGACCGTTTCTGGCCGCTTCGCGTCATCAAGGACACGCTCGAGGCGCTCGACCGTGGCCTGACCCCCGGCCAGGGGCCGGACGGGCGCCCCTCCGCTCCCGAGCCCGCGCCCGACCCCGACGTGCCGGATGCCGTGGACCTCGCCCCGGTCGGTGCGCTGCGCCTGACGTCCGCCGAGCTGGCGAGCGCCACGGGGCTCTCGGCGGCATCCGTGGCCGACCTGGTCACCCATGGCCTGCTGCGGCCCGGGCCGCAGGGCTTTCACGGCGAGTCGGACCTCACGGTCGCCCACGCGGCCGCTGGCCTGGCCGCCTACGGGGTGGAGCCCCGGCACCTTCGCGGGTTCCGGGCGGCCGCAGACCGCGAGGTGGGGCTCGTCGAGCAGGTCGTCGGCACGCGGCGAGGCGACGACGCGCAGCGTCACGCCGCGGAGGTGGCCCACCTGTGCCTGCGGCTGCACGCCGGACTCGTGCGCAGCGGCCTGTCGGCGGGCCAGGGCTGACGACGCCTCACGCGGGCTGGGGGCTGGGCGCCCAGCGGGGTACGGTGGCTTCGTGAAGGTGTTGGACGTGCTCGGGGTCCGGGTCGAGATGCCCACCAACCAGCCGATCGTGCTCCTGCGTGAGCGCGACGGTGACCGCTACCTGCCGATCTGGATCGGCGCGGCCGAGGCGACGGCGATCGCCTACGCCCAGCAGGGGGTGGTCCCGCCCCGACCACTCACCCATGACCTGCTGCGCAACGTCATCGACCAGCTCGGTCACACGCTGACCAGGGTGCGCATCGTGGCGCTGAAGGACGGGGTGTTCCACGCCGTGCTCGACCTCGACGGCGGAGCGGAGGCGGGCGGCACCGCCATCGAGTCGCGCTCGTCGGATGCCATCGCCCTCGCGCTGCGCGCTGGTGCCGAGATCGTCGCCGAGGAGTCGCTCCTGGACGAGGCCGGGGTCGAGATGGCGCAGACCGAGGACGACGAGGTCGAGAAGTTCAAGGCCTTCCTCGACCACGTCTCTGCTGACGACTTCGACACCGAGGCCGAAAGCTGACCCGACCCCTCGCGCACCCGGACCACAGCGGATGCCGCGACACGCCGGTGAGCGTGCAGCCTCCCGGTCGTTGACCTGAGTCTCACACGCCCCTAGCGTCACACCTGTCACACCCGTGGCCGTCATGATGACGTGGTCGTCACGTCGGCGCGTACAGTCGTCTGAGAAGACGAGTCGTGGAGGTAAGGCGTGGTCTCCAGTGGAGAAGCGCGAGAGTCCGGGACCAGTCCCGTCCCTGCACAGGGCGTGCTGTTCGCCGACGACCTTCCCGAGCTCGACGAGGAGGTCGGGTACCGCGGCCCCACCGCGTGCCGCGCGGCCGGTATCACCTACCGCCAGCTCGACTACTGGGCCCGCACCGGGCTGCTCGAGCCGTCGGTTCGCGCCGCTGGTGGGTCCGGGACGCAGCGCCTCTACGGGTTCCGCGACATCCTGGTCCTCAAGATCGTCAAGCGCCTCCTGGACACCGGCGTCTCGCTGCAGCAGATCCGGGTCGCGATCAGCGTGCTGCGCTCCCGGGGTGTCGATGACCTCGCGCAGATCACCTTGATGAGTGACGGTGCCTCGGTCTACGAGTGCACGACCAACGACGAGGTCATCGACCTGTTGCAGGGTGGCCAGGGTGTCTTCGGCATCGCCGTGGGCAAGGTGTGGCGTGAGGTCGAGGGCGAGCTCGCGACCCTGCCGAGTGAGCGGGCCGAGCACGAGGTGACGGCACAGCCCGGTCCGGGTGACGAGCTCGGCGCCCGGCGCGCCCAGCGCCTCGCCTGACGTCGCCACTTCTCCTGCCAGAAGCCGCGCTGACCGGGGCTGCGTGGCGTGTCGCCGCGCTCCTCGTCGTCATGGCCGGGGTGATAGATTTGCGGCGCTGCTCACACCGTGTGGGAGAGTCCCCGTCGTCGTACAGCGGGGCGCCGAAGGGGCAAACCTCCCCGGAACCTCTCAGGCGCAAGGGACCACACGGGACAGGCACCTCTGAAGCTTCCGGGCCGTGCGACGGCGGCGACAGAGGGGGAGACGTCCTTGCCGTCTGCCCCCCAGGAGCGTCATGAGCACCACATCCGCTGACCTGCCCGCGTTCGTCGCTCGCCACATCGGCCCTCGTGACGACGATGTCGCTGCCATGCTCGCCGTGGTGGGGAGGGAGTCGCTCGACGACCTCATGGACACTGCCGTCCCCGACGGCATCCGCGCGCTCGAGGCGCTCGACATCGAGCCGGCCGCCTCCGAGGCCTCTGTCGTGCAGGAGCTGCGCGAGGTCGCGGCCCGCAACCGGCGCATCACCTCGATGATCGGGCTGGGGTACTACGGAACGCACACGCCGGCCGTCATCGCACGAAACGTGCTCGAGAACCCGGCCTGGTACACCGCGTACACCCCGTACCAGCCGGAGATCTCGCAGGGCCGGCTCGAGGCCCTGCTGAACTTCCAGACCGTTGTCAGCGACCTCACGGGGCTTCCGATCGCCGGGGCCTCCCTGCTCGACGAGGCGACCGCCGCGGCCGAGGCGATGACCCTGATGCGCCGCTCGTCCAGGGCGTCAGCCGATGCGGTGCTTCTCGTCGACACGGAGGTCTTCCCCCAGACACTGGGCGTCGTGCGCACCCGTGCGGTACCCCTGAACATCCCGGTGGTCGTGGCCGACCTCGCCGGGGTCGACAGCACCGAGGCGTTGCGTGCTGCGGCGGGCGGCGCCGACGTCTTCGGCGTCATCGTGCAGTACCCCGCCATGGACGGCGTGCTGCACGACCTGTCCGCCCTCACCGCGGCCGCCCACGAGGCGGGTTCGCTCGTCACGGCCAGCGCCGACCTGCTCGCCCTCACCCTCGCGACCCCGCCGGGGGAGTGGGGCGCCGACGTCGCCGTCGGCACGACGCAGCGCTTCGGGGTGGCCATGGGCTTCGGTGGCCCGCACGCCGGGTACATGAGCGTGCGGCCGGGGCTCGAGCGCACGATGCCCGGGCGGCTCGTCGGGGTCTCCGTCGACGCCGTCGGCGCTCCGGCCTACCGCCTGGCCCTGCAGACCCGCGAACAGCACATCCGCCGGGAGAAGGCGACGTCCAACATCTGCACCGCACAGGTGCTGCTGGCCGTCATGGCCAGCATGTACGCCGTCTACCACGGACCCGCAGGGCTGCGGGCCATCGCTCTCGGGGTGCACGCACACGCCGAGGCGCT
>DATIAB010000044.1:0-4728 GCA_035458265.1 Ornithinibacter sp.
CATGGACAAGGTCGGCAAGGAAGGCGTCATCACCGTCGAGGAGAGCAACACCTTCGGCCTCGAGCTCGAGCTCACCGAGGGCATGCGCTTCGACAAGGGCTACATCAGCCACTACTTCGTCACCGACACCGAGCGCATGGAGGCCGTGCTCGAGGACCCATACGTCCTCATCGCGAACTCCAAGATCGGCTCGATCAAGGACCTGCTCCCGCTGCTCGAGAAGGTCATGCAGTCGGGCAAGCCGCTCCTCATCATCTCCGAGGACGTCGACGGCGAGGCCCTGTCCACGCTCGTCGTGAACAAGATCCGCGGCACCTTCAAGTCGGTCGCCGTCAAGGCCCCTGGCTTCGGTGACCGTCGCAAGGCCATGCTCGGTGACATCGCCATCCTCACCGGTGGCCAGGTCATCTCCGAGGAGGTCGGTCTCAAGCTCGACACCGCCGAGCTCGACCTGCTGGGTCGCGCCCGCAAGGTCGTCGTCACCAAGGACGAGACGACGATCGTCGAGGGCGCCGGCGACGAGGACCAGATCTCCGGCCGGGTCAACCAGATCCGCGCCGAGATCGAGAAGTCGGACTCCGACTACGACCGCGAGAAGCTGCAGGAGCGCCTCGCCAAGCTCGCCGGCGGCGTCGCCGTGATCAAGGCTGGCGCGGCCACCGAGGTCGAGCTCAAGGAGCGCAAGCACCGCATCGAGGATGCCGTGCGCAACGCCAAGGCGGCCGTCGAGGAGGGCATCGTCGCCGGTGGTGGCGTCGCCCTCATCCAGGCCGGCAAGGTGGCCTTCGCCAAGCTCTCGCTCGAGGGCGAGGAGGCGACCGGTGCCAACATCGTGCGCGTCGCCATCGAGGCCCCGCTCAAGCAGATCGCGATCAACGCCGGTCTCGAGGGTGGAGTCGTCGCGGAGAAGGTCAGCAACCTCGAGCCGGGATGGGGCCTCAACGCCGCGACCGGCGAGTACGTCGACCTCATCGCGGCCGGCATCATCGACCCGGCGAAGGTGACGCGTTCGGCGTTGCAGAACGCCGCGTCGATCGCTGCGCTCTTCCTCACCACCGAGGCCGTCATCGCCGACAAGCCGGAGAAGAACCCCCCGGCCATGCCCGGCGGCGACGACATGGGCGGCATGGGTTTCTGACCCGAGCCACTCACGTCTCACGCACACGAGGGCGGTCCCCAGTCGGGGGCCGCCCTCGTGGCATGCCCGGGTGCACGTCGGGTGGAGGTGCAGGTGCACGGATTCACACACGGATTCGCGAGCAGTATCACCTCGACCGCGCGGGTGCTCTGCTCGTCAGGACATCCGCAGGCCGCGGCCCTGGTCGATCGGCGACCGGGCCCGCAGGAGCAGCCGGGTCGCGGCGAACAGCCACAGCGCAGCCAGGGCCACCGAGACGAGCAGGCTGGAGGACGTCGGCAGCTCGTCACGGCCCAGCAGCAACAACGGCACGCCGAGCACGCCGTACGCGACGACGGCGAGCGCCTTGTCGGCCGCGCCCCACCGCCGCGAGAGCAGCACGAGGATGCACCCGACCAACCACGGCAGGGGCGCGAAGGCCGAGGTCGCCGGGATCAGCGCCAGCACGACGGATGCCGCGAGCAGCGTGATCGTCACGACCTCCAACCACGGGGTGCCGGTCACGTCACCTCCGAACGGGTCCGCTGTCAGGTGCTCGACCTCGGGCGCCACCGCGTACCCGCCCGCCTCGGCAACCATGTCGGCCGGGTCTCCGAGGGCTGCCAGCGTCCGCCGGACCGCAGCGTCCGTGTGGGGGGCGCTGCCCACGGCATCCGCGAGGTGCTCGTCGATGCTCGCCCGCAGCTCGACGCGCCGGTCCTCGGGCAGCACAGCCGCCTCGGCCTCGAGTCGCGCGAGCCACTGCTCGACCTCGGGGTGGTTCACGCCGCTCATGTCCTCGCACCTCGTGCCATGGACGTCACGGTAGCCGTCCGGGGCGCACCGGTCCGGGGGTGACGCGATGCCGGGCTCAGCAGTCGCCCAGCAGGCTCACAGCATCTGCAGGGCAGATGCGGGGAGGATGGGGGCCATGACCACGACCACCGCGAACGAGCCGCTCGTGCTCGGCCCGATGCTGAGGTACGTCGACGAGACGTCCGCGACGGTCTGGGTTCGCACGGCGGATGCCGTCACGGTCACCGTCGAGCGGGCCGGGCGGGCGTGGAGCGGCCGAACATTTGCCGTCCATGGCGCGCACTACGCCCTCGTCGTCCTGGACGGGCTGACCCCGGGATCCGACGATGCCTACGAGGTGCGTCTGGACGGGGTTCCGGTCTGGCCGCGGCCGGGGATGCCGCCGAGCCGCATCCGCACCCTGGACCCGGCTCGCGAGCCGCGCTTCGCCTTCGGCACGTGCCGCACGACGGGCAGCCACGACGAGATCGGGAACCGGGACCACGGCGTCGACGCGCTGCGATCCGTCGCCATCGGCCTTCGGGACGACCCCGCCGCAGCCTGGCCCGACCTGCTGCTGCTGCTCGGCGACCAGGTGTACGCCGACACGACACCGCACCCCGAGCTCGAGGAGTTCATGGCCTCCCGGCGTGACCTGGCGCAGCCCCCCGGCGACGAGATCAAGGACTTCGTCGAGTACGCCGAGCTGTACCGGCTCGCGTGGAGCGACGAGGTGGTGCGCTGGGCGCTCTCGACGCTGCCCTCCGCGATGATGTTCGACGACCACGACATCCGGGACGACTGGAACACCTCCTGGTCCTGGCGGCGGGAGATCCGGGCGACGACGTGGTGGCAGGAGCGCATCGTCTCCGGACTCGCGGCCTACTGGGTGCACCAGCACATCGGCAACCTCGCACCCGCCGAGCTGGCCCAGGAGGAGGTGTGGCGTGTCGTGGCCGATCACGCGGCGTCCGGGAGCGCTGACGAGCTCGACCTCACCGACGTGCTCGACACGGTGGCTGCCCGCGCCGACGCCGAGCCCTCCAGCTACCGCTGGAGCCATGCGAGGGCCCTCGGCGACTGTGCGCTCGTCGTCGTCGACTCGCGGGCGGCCCGTGAGCTGCGCCCCGACGGCCGGTCGATGCTCGACGAGCAGGAGATGGCCTGGCTCGACGGCGTCATGCGCGGCGGGGTGCGGCACCTGTTCGTCGGGACCTCGCTGCCGTTCCTCCTGCCGCCCGGCCTGCACGACTTCGAGGCGATGAACGAGGCGATGGCCCAGGGCTCCCATGGCCGTCGCGTCGCCCGCGGGGCAGAACGCCTGCGTCGCCGCATCGACCTCGAGCACTGGGCCGCCTTCAACGAGGGGTTCGACGAGGTCTTCGACATGGTGCTGGCGGTGGCGCGGGGTGAGCGGGGCCCCGCTCCCGACACCGTGACCTTCCTGTCCGGGGACGTGCACAACTCCTACCTCGCGCAGGTCACCGATCCCGAGGGGCTGGGTGCGTCGTCGCGCATCGTGCAGGCCGTGTGCTCGCCGATCCGCAACCCCATGCCGCGTGCGGTGCGGGTGGTCATGTCCTTGTTCGCGAAGTCGCTCGTGCGTCCGATGCGCTTCATCGCGGCGCGCTCGCGTCGGGTGCCCGACCCGGCCTACCCGTGGACGGTGACGGACGGGCCCTGGTTCGACAACAACCTCGCGCTCGTCACCGTCGGCGAGAAGGCCCTCGACCTGGCCTGGGTCACCGGTGTGGTCACCGGTGACGTGGACCGTCCGACGCTGCGAACCGTGTATGCCGCGCACATCGAGCCGCTCCCTGCCTCCGCGCGCTCGGTCGAGGGTCTGTCAAAGGTTTGACAGGAGCCCGGAACACGACAGCCGTCGCCTAGCGTTGGGCGGGCAGAGGCGCCGCGCGCGTGCGCCTCCACCGACCCTGCCGGATGCCGGCCCGCTGACAAGGATGCTCATGACCCTCGCCGACGCCACCGACCGCGAGACGACGACGCGCCTGGCCGCCGCCCGGGTCGAGGGCCTGAGCAAGGTCTACGGGTCGGGGGAGACCCGCGTGGTCGCCCTCGACGACGTCACGCTGGACCTGTACGCGGGGGAGTTCACCGCCATCATGGGCAAGTCGGGGTCGGGCAAGTCCACCCTCATGCACTGTGCCGCGGGACTGGACGAGGCGACCGCTGGTCACGTCTTCGTGGGGGACGTCGACCTCACCACGCTCAAGGAGCGCCACCTCACCGAGCTGCGACGTGACCGGATCGGCTTCGTCTTCCAGGCCTTCAACCTCGTGCCGACGCTGACCGCCCAGGAGAACATCGTGCTCCCGGCCGCCATCGCGGGACGCCAGCCGGACCCCGCCTGGTTCGACGAGGTCGTGGACACCGTCGGGCTGCGTGACCGGCTCGGCCATCGCCCGAGCGAGCTCTCCGGCGGCCAGCAGCAGCGCGTGGCCTGTGCGCGGGCGCTCGTCGGCAGGCCCGACATCGTCTTCGCCGACGAGCCCACCGGCAACCTCGACTCCACCTCGGGCGCGGAGGTACTGGGCTTCCTGAGACGGGTCGTCGACACCCACGGCCAGACCGTCGTGATGGTCACGCACGACCCGGGAGCGGCCAGCTGGACCGACCGCGTGGTCTTCCTCGCCGACGGCAAGGTCGTCGACGAGCTGCGGGAGCCGACACCCGAGCGGGTTCTCGAGCGGATGGCCCGGCTCGACCGCCGCGTCGGAGCCTGACCGGTGCTGCGAGCCACCTGGCGCAGTGTCTTCGCGCACAAGCTGCGACTGTTCCTCAGCGCCTTCGCGGTC
>DATIAB010000045.1:0-13974 GCA_035458265.1 Ornithinibacter sp.
GGGGCCCAGTCACTCAACGAGGAGGATCACCGCCGTGACCGACGACAGCCTGTCCAGCCACGCACACGAGCTGGACCTTGCCCCCGCCCCGGCGTTCGCCGCCCAGGCCAACGGCACCGCCGAGATGTACGACGCCGCCGCGGCCGACCACGAGGGGTTCTGGGCGGAGCAGGCCCGCACCCGCATCACGTGGGCCACCGACTTCGACCGCACCCTCGACTGGGACGACGCCCCGTTCGCGAAGTGGTTCGTCGGCGGCCGGCTCAACGTCGCCCACAACTGCGTCGACCGCCACGTCGAGGCCGGCAACGGCGACCGGGTCGCGATCCACTTCGAGGGTGAGGCCGGCGACACCCGCACCATCACGTACGCCGATCTCCAGCGCGAGGTCTGCAAGACGGCGAACGCGCTCACCGAGCTCGGTGTCGGCACCGGCGACACGGTGGCCATCTACATGCCGATGATCCCCGAGACGGTCTACACGATGCTCGCCTGCGCCCGCCTCGGTGCTCCCCACTCGGTCATCTTCGGCGGGTTCTCCGCCGAGGCCCTGCACACCCGCATCGACGACGCGCAGTGCAAGGTCGTCGTGACGACGGACGGGCAGTTCCGGCGCGGCAAGCCCTCCCCGCTCAAGCCCGCCGTCGACGAGGCGCTGCAGTACCCGAACCCGGTGGACAAGGTGCTCGTCGTGCGCCGCACCGAGACCGAGGTCGCGTGGCACGAGGGGCGCGACGTGTGGTGGCACGACATCGTCGACCGCCAGGCAGACACCCACGAGGCCGAGCCCCACGACAGCGAGCACCCGCTGTTCATCCTCTACACGAGCGGTACCACGGGCAAGCCCAAGGGCATCTTCCACACCAGTGGCGGCTACCTCACCCAGGCCGCGTACACCAACGCCGTCGTCCACGACGTGCACCCCGAGACCGACGTCTACTGGTGCACGGCCGACGTCGGCTGGGTCACCGGCCACTCCTACATCGTCTACGGGCCGCTGGCCAACGGCGCCACCCAGGTCATGTACGAGGGCACCCCGGACACCCCGCACCAGGGCCGCTGGTGGGAGCTGATCGAGAAGTACAAGGTGTCGATCCTCTACACGGCGCCCACCGCGATCCGCACGTTCATGAAGTGGGGCGACGACATCCCCGCGAAGTTCGACCTGTCCTCCGTGCGCGTGCTGGGCAGCGTCGGTGAGCCGATCAACCCCGAGGCGTGGCTCTGGTACCGGAAGCACATCGGTGGCAACACCGCACCGATCGTCGACACGTGGTGGCAGACCGAGACCGGCGGCATCATGATCAGCCCGCTGCCCGGCGTCACCACCCTCGAGCCCGGTTCGGCCCAGCGCCCGATCCCCGGCATCTCCGCCGAGATCCTCGACGACGAGGGGATGCCGTTCACGGAGGCCGAGAAGGTCGGCTACCTCGTGCTCACCAAGCCGTGGCCGGCGATGCTGCGTGGCATCTGGGGCGACCCGGAGCGCTACAAGGAGACCTACTGGACCCGCTTCGGCCCCAAGTACTACTTCGCTGGCGACGGCGCGAAGTACGACGACAAGGGCAACATCTGGCTGCTCGGCCGGGTCGACGACGTCATGAACGTCTCGGGGCACCGCCTGTCGACGGCCGAGATCGAGTCGGCCCTGGTGTCGCACCCGTCGGTCGCCGAGGCCGCGGTCGTCGGCGCCAGCGACGAGACGACCGGTCAGGCCGTGTGCGCCTTCGTCATCCTGCGCGGCGACGCCTCCGACGAGGGCGAGGCGACCGTGCAGGCACTGCGCAACCACGTGGCCCACGAGATCGGCCCGATCGCCAAGCCGCGCTCGATCATGATCGTCCCCGAGCTGCCGAAGACGCGCTCCGGCAAGATCATGCGGCGCCTGCTCAAGGACGTCGCCGAGGGCCGGGACATCGGCGACGCGACGACGCTGGCCGACTCCTCGGTGATGAGCTTCATCGCCCAGGGGATGCCGGGTGGCGGCTCGGCGAGCTGAGCCCTCCGGGCGGGGGACGACGGGGTGCAGCGCGCTGCGCGGCACCCCGTCGCGTTCGGCTGCCGGGCCCGTGTGAGGATGCCGGGATGACTCGCATCGGCATCGTCACCGCCAGTACGCGCCCCCACCGCATCGGCCACCGCGTCGCGACCTGGGTCAGGGGCCTGTCGCCCGCCGAGGTCGAGGTGGTCGACATCGACCTGCGCGACGTCGCCCTGCCGCTGCTCGACGAGCCCGAGATGCCGTCCACCGGCATCTACACCCACGAGCACACCCGCCGCTGGGCCGCCCTCGTCACCGGTGTCGACGCCATGGTGTTCGTCATGCCGGAGTACAACCGCGGCTACAACGCGGCACTGAAGAACGCGATCGACTACCTCTACGCGGAGTGGAAGGGCAAGCCGGTCGCCTGCGTCGGGTACGGCTGGAGCGGAGCGCAGTACGCACGGTCCGCGCTGCGCCAGACCCTGGACCGGGTGGGGATGGTCGTCGTCGAGGGGTCCTCGCTGTCCTTCGACTCGACCCTCGACACCGATGGCACGGTGCGCGCTGACGAGGCCAGCGAGGCCGAGGTCCTCACCATGTACGCCGGTCTCACCGCGGCAGTCCTTGGGGGGCGGTCCGCACCCGACGCTCGCTAGACTGCCCGTGGAGCGCCGGGAAGTCTGGTCGGCACCACGAGAGCGACCCCGCGGGGCGTCGGACCGACCACGAGGAGCAGCCCATGACCGACTCCCCTCCCCCTCGCAGGAACAGCACGATCCTGCGTCGTCCGGCGTGGACGGAGAGCCAGTACGTCGCCGAGGCGCTGCGCACCGAGACGATCGGTGGGGCCCTGCTGCTCGCCGCGGCGGTCGCGGCGCTGATCTTCGCGAACAGCCCGTGGCGTGAGGCCTACGAGACCCTGCAGAACACCTATGTGGGGCCGGAGTGGGGCGACCTGAGGCTGACCCTCGGGCACTGGGCGGCCGACGGCCTGCTCGCCATCTTCTTCTTCGTCGCCGGGCTGGAGCTCAAGCGGGAGTTCCTCGTCGGCGAGCTGCGCACGGTGGCCAAGGCCGCCGTCCCCGTGACCGCGGCCATCGGCGGCGTCATCATGCCGGCCCTCGTCTTCATCGGCGTCGTGCTGGCACTCGGCGGCGACAGCCAGGCCCTGCGTGGCTGGGCGATCCCGACGGCGACGGACATCGCCTTCGCGCTTGCCGTGCTCGCCGTCATCGGCTCCTACCTGCCGTCGGCGCTGCGCTCCTTCCTGCTGACGCTGGCCGTCGTCGACGACCTCATCGCGATCACGATCATCGCGATCTTCTACACC
This sequence comes from Ornithinibacter sp., assembly GCA_035458265.1. Taxonomy (GTDB): domain Bacteria; phylum Actinomycetota; class Actinomycetes; order Actinomycetales; family Dermatophilaceae; genus Fodinibacter. Next base: position 3,315 of record DATIAB010000045.1, read on the forward strand.
TCGGGCCTCGAGATCACCGCCCTGCTCGGTGCCCTGGTGCCCCTGGCGGCATTCGCGATGCTCGTCCAGCGGCGGATCACGTACTGGTGGCTGCTCATCCCCCTCGCGTTCGCGACCTGGGCGCTCGTCCACGCGTCCGGCGTCCACGCCACCGTCGCCGGCGTGCTGCTCGGCCTCGTGGTGCCGGTCAAGCCGAGGGCATCGGTCCCCGCGATCAGCACGCTCGACCGCGACACCGACGTCGCGCACCGGTTCGAGCACCGGATGCGGCCGCTCTCCGCGGGGTTCGCCGTCCCCGTCTTCGCCTTCTTCGCCTCGGGCGTCACGGTCATCGGGGGCGGTTTCGCGGACGCCGCGGCCGACGAGGTGGCGATCGCCATCGTCTGCGCGCTCGTGCTCGGCAAGCTGACCGGCGTCTTCGGCACGACCTGGCTGATGGCGCGGTTCACCCGCGCCGAGCTCGACGAAGGCCTCAGCTGGCGAGACGTCGGCGGGCTCGCCCTGCTCACCGGGGTCGGGTTCACCGTCTCGCTCCTCGTCGGCGACCTCGCATTCGGTGAGGGGTCCGAGCGCAACGACCACGTCAAGCTGGCCGTTCTCGCCGGCTCCCTCCTGGCGGCGATCCTCGCCTCCATCGTGTTGCGCATGCGCAACAAGCACTACCGCGAGATCGCCGAGCTCGAGAGCCACGACGGTGACGCCGACGGCATCCCCGATGTGTACCAGCGCGACGACTCCAGCACCTGACCCAGCCCCATCGCCGCGGAGCCGGGTGCTCGGACGGCTGTCCGGGCGACCGTCCCAGCACCCGGGGCCGGTTGGTTGAGTAAGGTCAGGCAGACGGCATCGACCAGGCGGAGGAAGCATGGCAGGGACACCGGGTAGCGAGCGCACCATCGGCCAGCTCGTGGCCGACGCGACGTACGACCTCCAGGGCCTGGTCCGCGGCGAGATCGCGCTGGCCAAGGCGGAGGTCACGAGTGGGGCCAAGGTCGTCGGCAAGGGCGCCGGACTGCTCGCAGGAGCAGCGTTCTTCGCCCTGATGGGCCTGGTGTTCATGCTCCACGGCGCGGCCTGGGGTCTGGCGGAGGCGCTGCCGGTCTGGGCCGGCTACCTGATCGTCTCCGCGGTCGTGCTCGTGCTCGCCGCCATCCTGGGCCTGCTCGGCAAGAAGTCCCTGGAGACGGCCAAACCGTCACCCGACCGGGCGATCGACCAGGCGCAGCAGACGATCGCCGTGCTGAAGAAGGCGACCGACACCGGCGCCACGACGGACACCGGCGCCACGACGGACACCGCGGCCAGTACCGACACCGGCGCCACGACGGACACCGCGGCCAGGACCGACACCGGCGCCACGACCGGCACGGCGGCCTGACCCACTCACCGCGTCGGACACTGACCGGTCGAGACCGGCGCCGATGACGCGCTCCCCTGGGCCAGCACTGCGCCGATGTCGTCGAGGGTCAGTGCGTACCCGGTGTCGGGGTCGTCGAGGGAGGTGGCGAAGACCATTCCCACGACGGCCCCCGCGGGGTCGAGGACCGGCCCACCCGACGCGCCACGGCGCACCTGCGCCCGCAACGAGTACACCTGACGCACGACACCCGACGTGCCGTAGATGTCGGCGCCCCGTGCCGTGAGGACGTCGCGCACCCTCGCGCCACCGACCCACAACCCGTCATCACCGGGGAACCCGGCGACGACTGCGGCATCCCCCTGGGCCAACGGGGCACCGAGCGGCAGGACCGGCGCGTCGAGCCCGGAGACCTCGAGCACCGCGACGTCCCGGCGGGGGTCGAACGCCACGACCCGCGCCGTGCGCTCCCGCCCGGTGCCTCCCACGCTCACCCGCACCCGGTCGGCGCCCGCGACGACGTGGGCATTGGTCGCGACCCGTCCCTGCGAGACCACCCAGCCGCTCCCGACCTGGGCGCCGTCGCAGGCTCGTGACTCGGCCCGCACGTGGATGACCGATGCCAGCGCGCGCTGGACGTCCGGGTCGTCCGCCACCGTCGGGTCCGGTGCGTCGATGGAGGTGATCGGTTCGGGACCGAGCCCGTCGAAGACCCTGGGGAAGCCCTGGCGGTCCAGCGCCTGCGTCACCTCGTCGACGAGCCCGTCAGCAGAGGGCGGCACCAGCTCGTCGAGAGCGGACGCCACGGCCGAGCGCTCGACGAGGTCGCGCGCCACCGTCGGGCCGCCGGCCCGCACGGCGCCGGCCACCACCCACATGACGAGTACGGCCGCCACGAGCACGGCGACGAGCCCGAGGGCCGAGTCGACGGCTCGGGCCACCGGCACGTCGATCGCGTCGCGGACCTGCCGGCCGATGACGAGCATCAACGCCTGCCCCACGGCAGCGCACACGAGAACGGCGACGAGCAGCGCGATGACACCGCTCGACGTGCCCTGCACGATGGACAGCTGGTCCTCGAGCAGGCCCGGAGCCAGTCGCAACGCGACGAAGGCCCCCCCGACCAGGCCCACGAGCCCGAGCAGGGCCGAGACGAAGCCCTGGCGCCACCCGCTCCACGCGTAGGCCACGAGCAACAGGATCAGCAGGAGGTCGAGCGCGGCTGCACCGGTCACGACGACGGCCCTTCCTCGGCCTGACGCATCCAGGGCGACATGACCCGGTCGGGCAGGGGACGCTCGATGCCCTCGTCCCAGGGCAGCGCGACGCCGGCGAGGTCGAACAGGCTGCTGAGCAGCATCGCCGTGAACCCCCAGACGAACAGGTCACCCACCTCGAACGCGGGGCCCCGGTACGGGCCGAACACCGCGGTGAAGCGGTTGCGTGGGTCGAGGAGGTGGGCCACCGGCACGCGCAGCACCCGCTCAACCTCCCCGCGGTCGACGACCCCCACGGGGACGGGCGCCGGCCACCACCCCAGCACCGGGGTCACGGCGTGCTGGCTCGGGGTGAGGAACACCTCCGGGAAGGTCGCGAGCACCTCCACGCCGGCCGGGTCGAGCCCGACCTCCTCCTCCGCCTCGCGCAGCGCCGCGGCGACCGAGCCGTCGTCGTCAGCGTCGACGCGCCCGCCGGGAAAGGAGACCTGCCCGGGGTGGGCGCGCAGCGTGTGGGCCCGCTCGGTGAGCACGACGTCCTCGCCGCCGACGGGGTCGGGGCCGAAGAGCATGAGCACGGCCGACCGCAGGCCCACGCCCTCGGGAGGGGCGTACGTGGCGAACCACTCGTGCTCCGCGACGTCGGGCCGGGCGGCCACGGCTGCGAGCCACCCGGGCGTGGGAGCGCTCACGGTCTCGCCCCGTGCTCGGCCGCCGGGTCGCCGGGAAGGGGGCCCGGTGGCGGATCGGGAAGCGCAGCCCCAGACGCGAGCTCATAGGCCAACAGCGCCCGGGCCTTCACCGGGTCGGTCTCCCCCTCGCCGTAGGCCGGGCACCACCGCGCCACCGGGCACGCACCGCACGCTGGCCTGCGGGCATGGCACGTGCGCCGTCCGTGGAAGATCAGGACGTGGCTGAGCATCGTCCAGTCCTTGCGGGGAAAGAGCTCGGCAACGGCCGCCTCGACCTTGACCGGGTCGGTGTGGTCGGTCCACCCGAACCGGCGCACCAGCCGGCCGAAGTGCGTGTCCACGGTGAGACCGGGAACGCCGAACGCATTGCCCAGCACGACGTTTGCCGTCTTCCGCCCCACACCCGGCAGCGTCACGAGGTCGGCGAGGCGGGCCGGGACCTCACCGTCGAACCGCTCGACGATCGCTGCGCTGAGGGTGATCACGGAGTTCGTCTTGGCGCGGAAGAAGCCGGTGGGCCGCAGCACGGCCTCCATCTCCTCGCGGTCGGCCCCGGCGAGCGCCTGCGCGGTCGGCCAGCGGGAGAACAGCGTGGGAGTCACGGAGTTGACCATGACATCGGTCGTCTGGGCGGACAGCACGGTCGCCACGAGAAGCTGCAACGGCGTCTCGAAGTCGAGCTCGCAGTGGGCGTACGGGTAGCGCTCGAGCAGCGCGCGGTGGATGCGCCGAGCGCGGCGGGTGAGCGCCACCGGCGTCTCCTCGCCGGCGCGCACGCGCCGCACGGCGGTCGAGGGGATCACGGACACCCGCGCAGCCTACGTCGTGGCCCTGACAGCGGTCCCGGCTTCGCACGGCATCCGGGCCGTGGTGTCGCCACCCTCGCGGGGCCCTCTCTGGCACACTGATGCCCGTGGATCACGACGTCGTGCGCAGAGCCCCGCTGTTCGCCGCCCTGGACGAAACGGCGGCCGAGTCCCTGATCGCCAACATGAGCCCGGCGCGCCTCGAGCGCGGCGACATCCTCTTCCATGAAGGTGACCAGGGCGACCGGCTCTACGTCATCGGCGAGGGCAAGATCAAGCTCGGGCGCTCGAGCAGTGACGGCCGCGAGAACCTCCTGGCGATCCTCGGCCCCGGGGAGATGTTCGGCGAGCTCTCGCTCTTCGACCCCGGGCCGCGCACCGCCACCGCCACCGCGGTCGCCGAGACGCAGGTCGTCTCCATGGGACACGACCAGCTCAAGGACTTCCTGTCGACCCACCCCGGTGTCGCGCCCACGCTGCTCTCCGCGCTGGCCCGTCGGTTGCGGCGCACGAACGACGTGCTCGCCGACCTCGTCTTCACCGACGTGCCCGGCCGCGTCGCCAAGGCCCTGCTCGACCTCGCCGACCGTTTCGGTCGCCCGGTCGACGAGGGCCTGCTCGTCGCCCACGACCTGACCCAGGAGGAGCTCGCCCAGCTCGTCGGGGCGTCGCGCGAGACGGTGAACAAGGCCCTGGCCGACTTCGCCTCCCGCGGCTGGCTGCGGCTCGAGGCCCGTGCGGTGCTGCTCACCGACGTCGAGCGGCTCAGGCGTCGCGCTCGCTGACCTCGAGCCACCCGCCTCAGCGCCCGAGGTACTCCAGCTGCGCCCGGATCGACATCCGCGCGGCCGGCCACACCGTCGGGGACACCTGCGCGTAGACGCGCCGCAGCACTCCCTCGACGACATCCGCTTCGGATGCCGCGCCGTCGGCGAGCGCTTGGCGCACCTGCTCCAGCCGCTCGGCCCGATGGGTGCGGTAGAACGCGAGCATCGCCCCGGCATCCGGGACGACCGGTCCGTGGCCGGGCAGGATCGAGGTCACCGTTCCGTCGCCGGTGAGGGCGCTGATCTGCTCCAGCGACCGAAGGTACGCCGCGAGCTCGCCGTCGGGGTGCGCCACGACCGTCGTCCCACGGCCGAGGACGGTGTCACCGGTGAGCAGGGCGTGGTCTGCGGGCAGCGCGAGCGAGACCGAGTCGGAGGTGTGGCCCGGGGTCGCGACGACGCGGATCTCCAGCCCGCCGGCGCGCAGCACGTCACCGTCGCAGAGGTCGTCGTGGCCGCGCCCGACCGCCCGCACCGGCGCTCCGGTCAGCTCGGCGAACCGCGGTGCGCCCTCCGCGTGGTCCGCGTGCGCATGGGTGAGCACGACCTGCGCGACCCGTGCCCCGGCATCCTCGACGACCCCGAGCACGGCAGCCAGGTGCTGCTCGTGCAGCGGCCCGGGGTCGACGACGACGGCCTCGGTCGAGCCGGGCTCGACGAGCACCCAGGTGTTCGTGCCGTCCAGGGTCATCGGCCCGGGGTTCGGGGCGAGCACGCAGTGGGCCCGTTGCGTGACGGGGCCACCCGCCCAGGGCGCCGTGACCGACGGCGGCGGTGTCGCGCTCATGCCATCGCAGTATGCCGGTCCGTCACCTGCGCCGCTCCGCCGGCTGGACGCACCACCGACCGCTCCCCTGGACGTGCAATGGCCTCGTGGCCCCACCGAGAGTGCCGGCGCCTCGCGGGCCGGACCGCGCGTGGAGCTGAATTGCACGTCCAGCAGCGCGTCCCCGAGCGATCACGGATCGGCCCTGTGGACAACCGCAGCATGATGTCCCGGTCGCGCGAGGATTGCCCCATGGGGAGAGGGCGAGGGCCGCACGAGGTGGCCCGGGCCATTGCGTTCCTCGGCGGGGTCGCCACGTGGAGCGAACTGCGCCGCACCTACCCGGCCCGCCGAATCCGCCGGGCCGTCGCGGAGGGCACGGTGATCCGAGCCACCCGGGGCCGCTACGTCCTGCCCTCGGCGGCGCAACACCTCGCCACGGCCCAGTCACGCAGTGCCGTTCTGTCCCACCTCAGCGCCGCGGCCCACCTCGGATGGAAGATCAAGACGGCTCCGGCCGAGGCGTGGGTCACCGTGCCGCGGAACCGCAAGGTGCCCGCAGACCAGCGTGACGGCATACGGCCGCACTGGAGCGAGTTCAGCGACGGGGACGTCAAGCACGGGGTGACCACTCCACTGCGCACCGTGCTCGACTGCGCCCGCGTGCTGCCGTTCGACGAGGCGCTCGCGGTCGCTGACTCCGCCCTACGCGTCCGAGCCGTCATGCGCACCGAGCTGGCGGATGCCGCACGGCGACTACGCGGCCCCGGCGCCTCGGCAGTTCGCCGGGTTGCGGCCCATGCCGACGGCCGGGCTGCGAACCCGTTCGAGTCGGTGCTGCGGGCACTGTGCATCGAGGAGGGTTTCGACCTCACCCCCCAGGTGACCATCGCCGAATCCGGCCTCTACGCGGAGGTCGACCTCGGCAGCGAGGCACTCCGGCTGGCCGTGGAGGCCGACGGCTTCGAGACCCACGGCACCCGGCGTGGCCTGCGGAAGGACTGCGAGCGGCACACCCTGTTTGCCATCCACGCCTACTCGTCCCTGCGCTTTGCCTACGAGCACGTCATGTTCGAGCAGGGCTGGGTGCGGTGGGCGCTGCGCTCGTGGCGCGAGGTGCGGGCCGGGCGGGTGCCCGCGGACCCTCCGCTGCGCTCCGCTGGACGTGCAAAGGCCTCGTGACACCCATCGAAGAGGCCGTCACCACACGGGATCGGCCTGGGGCACGGCTCCTGTGCACGTCCAGCGGCGCAGGTGAAGGGAGGTGGGCCAGCGTGCTGGCTCAGGGCAGCACGGTGCGCACCAGGGGGATGCCGTTCGCGCCCAGCACCAGCTCGGGCATCACCCGCGCAACCCGCGGGCGGTCTGCGAGGAAGGACCCGGCATCCGGGAAGTCCGCGAGCTGCTCGAGCGAGACCAGGGTGGGCGGCAGCATCCGCACCTCCCCCGCCGTGTGCCGTGCCAACAGGTCACGCGGGCGCACCCACCCACTGTGGTCGGCCTCGGTCGTGGTGCCGGTGGCCTGCTGACCTGCGGGCATGCCGGCCGCGAGGATCCACGTGTCGTACCGGCGCGGCTCGAACTCGGGCGTCACCCAGTGCGCGCGGCCCCGCAGGGCCGCGACCGTCAGCAGGACCCCGCACTCCTCCTCGACCTCGCGCACCGCTGCCGCGGCGAACGGGGCTGCCTGCTCGACACCGACGCCCATGGCGAGGGCTAGCTCGGCCAGGCCGGAGGTCGCGGCGTCGAGGGTGTGGTCGGACGGGTCCACGCCGCCGCCGGGGAAGACGACGGTGGATGGTGCGAACGCCATCGATGCGACCCGACGCTGCACGAAGACCTCGGGCCCCACCGCACCGTCTCGCACGAGCATGACGGTGGCCGCGAGCCGCGGGACGGCGACCTCGCGGTCGGGAGCGGCCAGCCACTGCACGGCGCGGGCGGCCAGCCCCGGGTCACGGGACACCGGGTGCTCGACGACGCGCCCGGGGGTCACCGGCGGAACCCGTCAGTCGCGGACGTGGACGATGACCTCGACCTCGACCGGCGCCCCGAGCGGAAGGGCTGCGACGCCGACGGCCGAGCGGGCGTGCCGGCCGGCATCCCCGAAGACCGATGCGAAGAGCTCACTGGCGCCGTTGATGACGCCGGGCTGGCCGGTGAACGACGGGTCTGACGCGACGAAGCCGACGACCTTGACGACCCGCTCGACGCGGTCGAGGTCGCCCACGACCGACTTCACGGCCGCCAGCGCGTTCAGCGCGCACACCGCAGCGAGCTCCTTGGCGCGCTCGGGCGACACGAACCCGTCACCCTCGCCGACATGGCCCACCTCGGCCATCGCGCCATCCACCATCGGGACCTGACCCGAGACGTAGACGCGCGAGCCGTCGATCACCGCGGGCAGGTAGGCAGCAAGCGGCGGGACGATCTCGGGCAGGGTCAGCCCCAGCTCGGCCAGGCGTGCGTCGACGGCACCCATGCTCAGGCCTTCGGGCGCTTGAGGTACGCCACGAGGTTGCCCTCGGGCATGACGAGCACCTGGACGAGGTCCCAGCCGTCGGCGCCCCACTGGTCGAGGATCTGCTTGGTGGCGTGCACGATGAGCGGGACCGTGGCGTACTCGTAGGTCGTCATGCCCACAACCCTAGTACCGGGCCCGTGCTGGGCTAGCGTGACGCAGATGAGCCAGCGCCAGCCGGACCGCACCGAGATCACCGGCCCGGAGCAGACCGACGTCTACGACGTCTGGGAACCGACCACCAGCCGAGCCCGCGGGGTCACCGTCGCCCTCGTGCACGGCGGGTTCTGGCGCGAGCGCTACGACCGCGCGCACCTCGCCCCGCTGGCGCAGGCCCTCGCCGACGACGGCTTTCACGTCGCGAACCTCGAGTACGCCCGAGCGGGGATGCCGGGTGGCGGCTGGCCGGGAACGGGCACCTGCGTGCTGGCCCAGCTCGCCGCCGTCCACGCCGACACCCACCTCCCCGAGCGGGTCGTCGCGGTCGGCCACTCGGCCGGCGGCCACCTCGCCCTCTGGGTCGCGTCCGAGTGCCGCGCCCCGTGGCTCACCGGCGTCGTCGCCCTCGCTCCCGTCGCCGACCTCGGTGAGGTCGACCGCCTGGCCCTCAGCGACCACGCCGCCCGCAACCTGCTGGGATCCGCCCCCGATGACGCCCCCGAAGCCTGGGCCGACGCCGACCCCGCGCGCCAGCGCCTCACCACGCCCGCCGTGATCGTGACCGGCGAGCTCGACGCCGACGTGCCGGCATCCGTCGTCGACTCCTACCTCGCCTCGCGCGATCCCGCGGAGCCGCTGCACAGCGCCGTCGCCCACGGCGCCGACCACTTCGACGTCATCGACCCGCAGGCCCCGGCCTACCTGCTGGTGCTCGCGGAGATCGAGCAGCTGACCCTCACCACCCACTGACGACCCCCGTCGAAGGATGCCGGGGCCGGGTTCGAGGATGCCGTCAGCGCCCACCTACGCTGGTGGCCGTGTCCACTCCACCGCTCTCGCGCGCCGTCGACGGCGTGCGCCTGCACGTCGTGACCGGCAAGGGCGGAGTCGGCAAGACCACCGTCGCCGCCAGCCTCGCGCTCGCACTGGCCGGGCAGGGCAAGCGGGTGCTGCTCGTCGAGGTCGAGGAGCGTCAGGGCATCAGCCAGACCTTCGACGTGCCGCCGCTCGGCACCGACGAGGTCCGCCTCGTGACGCACGCGGATGGAGGTGAGCTGTGGGGTCTGTCGGTCGACGCGAAGGCCGCCCTCATGGAGTACCTCCAGACGTTCTACAAGCTCGGCCGGGCCGGCGGTGCGCTGGAGAAGATGGGCGTCGTCGACTTCGCGACGACCATCGCCCCCGGCGTGCGCGACGTGCTGCTCACCGGGAAGGTCTACGAGGCCGTCGGCCGCACGACCGGCAGCCGCCGCGGCCAGGGCGCCAAGGTGTGGGATGCCGTCGTCCTCGACGCCCCGCCCACGGGCCGCATCAGCCGCTTCCTCAACGTCAACGCGCAGGTCGCCGACCTCGCGCGCATCGGCCCGATCCATTCCCAGGCCGAGTCGATCACCCGGATGCTGCGACACCGCCAGAGCGTCGTGCACATCGTGACGCTGCTCGAGGAGATGCCGGTGCAGGAGACCGTCGACGCCGTCGCCGAGCTGTCCGCGGCCGGCTTCGGCGTGGGGACCGTCATCGTCAACCTCGTGCGCGAGCCGCTCGTCGACGAGGCCCTGCTCCAGCTCGCGGGCGCCGATCCCGGCGCGGTCGCGGAGCAGGTTCGGGCCGACCTCACCTCCGTCGGGGTCAGGGCGACCAAGGCCACCGTCGCCGGGTTGCTGAGCCAGGCGCACGACCACGCCGAGCGCGTCGCCCTCGAGCGCGACCTGAGGGCCGAGGTCACCGCGCAGGGGCTGCCCACCCTGACCCTGCCGGCGCTCAGCACGGGCGTCGAGGACGGCGGCATCACCGTGCTCGCCGACGCCCTCACGGCGCAGGGGGTGCGCTGATGGGCAGCCGCCCCGCACCGGCCCGCCTCGACGTCGACGCGCTGCTCGCCGACCCCGGCACGGGGATCATCGTGTGCTGCGGCTCCGGTGGCGTCGGCAAGACGACGACCGCGGCGGCACTGGGCGTGCGGGCGGCCGAGGCCGGGCGACGCGTCGTCGTGCTGACCATCGACCCGGCCCGGCGGCTCGCCCAGTCGCTCGGGTTGACCGAGCTCGACAACGTGCCCCGCCCGGTGGCCGGGGTCGGCACGGCATCCGGCGGCAGCCTCGACGCGATGATGCTCGACATGAAGCGCACCTTCGACGAGGTCGTGGAGGCGCACTCGACCCCTGACAAGGCCACGCAGATCCTGGCCAACCCCTTCTACCAGGCCGTCTCCAGCTCGTTCGCGGGCACCCAGGAGTACATGGCGATGGAGAAGCTCAGCCAGCTGCGGGCGCAGGCCGAGCGAGAGGGCACGTGGGACCTCGTCATCGTCGACA
>DATIAB010000046.1:0-14235 GCA_035458265.1 Ornithinibacter sp.
CACGGGCCAGCTCGTGGTCTACAAGGTCACGGACATCAGCCCGGACATGAGCTTCCTCGAGATGCTCGACGTCCTCAACGAGCAGCTCAACGCCGCCGGGCAGGAGCCGATCGCCTTCGACAGCGACTGCCGCGAGGGCATCTGCGGCATGTGTGGCCTGATGATCTCCGGTGAGGCGCACGGCCCGGAGAAGACGACGACGTGCCAGCTGCACATGCGTAGCTTCAGCGACGGCGAGGTCATCACGATCGAGCCGTGGCGGGCGAACGCGTTCCCGGTCATCAAGGACCTCGTCGTCGACCGTGGGGCCTTCGACCGGATCATCCAGGCGGGCGGCTACATCTCGGTCAACACCGGCTCGGCCCCGGACGCGCACGCCACCCCCGTGCCTAAGCCGGCCGCCGACCGCGCGTTCACCGCGGCCGAGTGCATCGGCTGTGGTGCCTGCGTCGCCGCCTGCCCCAACGCCAGCGCGATGCTCTTCATGGGTGCCAAGGTCACCCACCTCGCCGAGCTCCCTCAGGGGCAGCCCGAGCGGATGGCCCGCGTCGTCTCGATGGTCGACCAGCACGACCACGAGGGGTTCGGCGGCTGCACCAACGTCGGCGCGTGCTCGCAGGCCTGCCCCAAGGGCATCCCGCAGGACGTCATCTCCACGCTCAACCGTGACCTGCTCACGGCGATGCGCACCGGCCACTGACCGCGGTCGTTCGCGCCTGGGTGTGAGCACATCGACCAGTTGCTCGATGTGCGCGCGTGCTTGGGGTGGCCCCTTGGTCGCTGTGGGGACGTCAGGGGGACGTCACAGCCAGCTGAGGTGATCCCTCAGCAGGGCGTATCCGACGAACGCGACGACGTCGAGGATCGTGTGGGCCACGACGAGCGGCATGACGCGCCTGGTGCGGGTGTACAGCCAGCCGAACGCCAGTCCCATGACGAGGTTGCCGACGAACCCGCCGAAGCCCTGGTACAGGTGGTAGGTGCCCCGGATGACGGCGCTCGTGACAATGACCTGCCACGTCCCCCAGCCGGCCTGACCCCACCGCTTGAAGAGGTAGCCGACCATGAGGACCTCCTCGAGCACGGCATTCTGCGCCGCGGCGAGCACCAGGACAGGGATGGTCCACCACGTGCTCGCGAGGTTGGCGGCCGAGATCGTCGTGTTGAGGTCGAGCGCCTTCGCGACGGCGTAGAGCGCGAGCCCGGGGATGCCGATCGCAGCGGCAAGAGCAACCCCGCGCACGAGGTCCTGGACCGGCCGCCGCGCGTCGAAACCCATCGTGTGCGGCTCGTCGGGGTCGTCGCGTCGCAGGAGGTGCAGGGCGAGCAGCACCGGCACGAGGGCCAGGGCGATGCCGGTGAGCTGGAAGGCGAGGTCGAGCCACGGCCGGTCGGGGGTGACCGACGAGTTCATCGCCGTCGTCTGGGATCCCAACGGCTGGGGCCGGGTCACCTTCTCGACGATGCGCAGCAGCGACCAGATCGCGGAGGCTCCGAGCGAGACGCCGAGCACCAGCCAGGTCTCGGTGAGGTGCTGACGGCGCATGGACGACAGGGTATGCCGGGGGTCTGGGTCGGGGCCCGCCCGGTCCGAGGGGTCCACCAGCCCCGGGACTCGGGCTGGGACGCATCCGTTCGCGCCTCGCCCGGTGAGGGTGCGCCACGCCGGGGGAGCAGCCGCCTACCATGGCCGTTCCGACGTGAGGAGTGCACAGTGGTGAGCGGATCGGGCCTGCGAGCCCTCGGCGTGAGCGCGATCGTGGTCGCGGGCCTTGCCCTCGGCGGCTGCAACCGGGACGGGCAGGCGACCGAGACGGCATCCCCGACGGCCTCCGCGACGGGCAGCACCTCGGTGAGCCCGTCCCCCACGCCCTCGTCGTCCGCGCTGAGCGTCAGCGAGGTCTACACGCAGGCACGCACCGCAGCGTTGGCGGCCCAGTCCGGGCACGTCGTCGGCACGCAGACCCGCGAGGGGCGCGCGATCACCGTCGACGTCGAGGGCAACGCGAACGGCTCGAACCAGACGGTGTTCATCAGCACGCCCGAGGGTGGCCAGGCCGAGGTCATCACCGTCGATGCCGATCACTGGCTGGGCGGCGACGAGGCCTTCTGGGTCGAGCAGACGGGCGACCCCGGCGCCGGTCGCGCCATGGTCGGCAAGTACGTCGCGATCAGCGAGTCCGACGCCACCGAGCTCGGGTCGTTCACGCTGCGCACCATGCTCTCCGAGATCTTCGACCTGCCCGAGTTCGCCGCGATGGAGGCCGACACCTCACCGGTGGAGGAGGGAGAGGTCGACGGCCGCGCGGTGTTCGTGCTCGGCGAGCCCGGCGGAGCCCAGCTGTGGGTGCTGGCTGATGGCAGTGCAGCCATCGTTCGTGCGGTGGGGCCCGAGACCGCACCGGCCGACCTCGTGTTCACCGACTGGGGCCGGGCCCAGACGTTCACCCCGCCGCCCCCGTCGATGGTCGTCGAGGGCTGACCCCGGCCTCAGCTCGGCTGGTAGGCGGGGTCTCGCCGGGTGCGCCGCCACCGGCGAACGCGCAGCCACATCCAGATGAGCAGCCAGGCGAGGAGCGCGAGCGCGACGATGACGAGCACCGGGGCGATCAACGCGATGACCGTCAGCCCGAAGGATGTCCCGTCCTCGATCGTCGAGACCACCGGTGCACCGACGCCGACGGTCCCGGCGTTGATCACGGGACGGGCTGCCATCTTCCCGGTGTGCACCAGACCGGAGATGATCACGCCGAGCACGACCGAGACCCACGCGTTCTCCTCCATCCACGCCGAGTTGTCGACCTCGGAGGCGGCCGTCGAGGCCGCGAAGATGAGGCCGCCCATGCTGGGGCGGATGAACGTCTGGATCGTGTCGTTGATCGTGTCGACGGCCGGGATCTTGTCGAGGATGACCTCCGCCAGGAGCAGGGCCGATCCGATGCCGATCGCCCAGTTGCTCTCGATCCACTCGTAGCCGACGGGGAGGGTGATGTAGTCGGTGAAGCGCGCGACGAGTGCCACGACGAGAAACGGGATGTAGGCGTTGAGCCCCGCCGCGGCGGAGAGCCCCATGCCGGTGAGGGCAGCGAGCACGCAAGTTCCTTCCTTCGCACCCACGACCGCTCCTCGCGGACGTGCCGACGGTGCAACGTACGGCATCTCGAGCGTAGTCCCGGGAGCCGGGGCAGGGGTGCGGGTCCCGGAGCCGGCGCCCCGGCCACCTAGGATCAGGGCCCATGAAGGTCCTCTCCGCCGTCGCCTGGCCGTATGCCAACGGCCCACGCCACCTCGGGCACGTCGCCGGGTTCGGCGTGCCCTCCGACGTCTTCAGCCGGTACATGCGGATGGCGGGGCACGACGTGCTCATGGTCAGCGGGTCCGACGAGCACGGCACCCCGATCCTCGTGCTCGCCGACCAGGTCGGGGTCTCGCCGCGCGAGTTCGTCGATGTCAACCACGCCGTCATCGCGAGCGAGCTGACCGACCTCGGGTGTTCCTACGACCTGTACACGCGGACCACGACGGCCAACCACTACGCCGTCGCCCAGGAGCTGTTCACCCAGGTCTGGAAGAACGGATACATGGTCGAGCAGACCACCCAGGGCGCGATCTCGCCGTCGACCGGGCGGACGCTGCCCGACCGCTACATCGAGGGCACCTGCCCGATCTGCGGCTACGGCGAGGCCCGCGGGGACCAGTGCGACAACTGCGGCAACCAGCTCGACCCGACCGAGCTGATCGACCCGCGCAGCCGGATCAACGGCGAGACCCCCGAGTTCGTCGAGACCCAGCACTTCCTCCTGGACCTGCCTGCCCTCGCCGACACCCTGCGCGCCTGGCTCGAGGAGCGCGAGGCCTCCGGCACCTGGCGACCCAACGTCATCAAGTTCAGCCTCAACATCCTGGATGACATCCGTCCGCGGGCGATGACCCGCGACATCGACTGGGGGATCCCGGTGCCGCTCGACGGCTGGCGCGACAACCCCACCAAGCGTCTGTACGTCTGGTTCGACGCCGTCGTGGGGTATCTCTCGGCATCCGTCGAGTGGGCGCGGCGCACCGGTGACCCCGAGCGCTGGCGTGAGTGGTGGAACGACCCGGATGCCGTGTCGCACTACTTCATGGGCAAGGACAACATCACCTTCCACAGCCAGATCTGGCCTGCCGAGCTCCTCGGCTATGCCGGCAGGGGTGACCGCGGCGGTGAGCCGGGTGTCTTCGGCGAGCTGAACCTGCCGACCGAGGTCGTCTCCAGCGAGTACCTGACGATGGAGGGCAAGCAGTTCTCCACCTCGCGCGGCTACACGATCCTCGTGCGCGACGTCCTCGACCGGTACGGGCCCGACGGCATCCGGTACTTCATCTGTGCCGCCGGCCCCGAGAGCCAGGACGCCAACTTCACGTGGCGTGACTTCGTGCAGCGCAACAACTCCGAGCTCGTCGCCGGGTGGGGGAACCTCGTGTCCCGCACGGCCGCGATGGTGGCCAAGAGCTTCGGCGAGATCCCGCAGCCCGGGCCCCTCGAGCCCGTCGACGAGGAGGTCCGAGCGGTCGTGCTCGCGGGATTCGACTCGGTCGGCGACCTTCTTGCACGGCACCGTCAGAAGAGCGCCATCGCCGAGGCGATGCGCGTCGTCGCGGAGGTGAACGCCTACGTCTCGCGCACCGAGCCGTTCAAGCTCAAGGGCGCGGACGAGCGTGAGCGGCTCGGCACGGTGCTCCACACCCTCATCCAGTGCGTGTCGGACCTCAACACCATCCTCGCGCCGTTCCTGCCGCACGCGGCCAACCGGGTCGACGCCGTGCTCGGTGGCGACGGTGCCTTCGCCCCGATGCCCCGGCTCGAGACGGTGGCCGGCCTCGACGACGGCGACGAGGGTCGGTCCTACCCCGTCATCACCGGCGACTACACGGCCACCCCGCGGTGGGAGTCGCGCCCGGTCGTCGTGGGGACTCCGATCAGCAGGCCGGCCCCCGTATTCACCAAGCTCGACGACGCGGTCGTCGAGGAAGAGCTGGCCCGAGCGGCACAGGCCTGACATGAGCACGAGCGCGTGACGGCGGAAGCGATGTCCACCCAGCCGAGCCGGCGCGGCACGCCCGACCCACCTGACGCGCTGCCGATCCCGGTGGTGGACAACCACACCCACCTCGACATCAGCCGTGACGGCGAGGAGGTGGCGGTCGGCGACCTCGGCCCGGTGCTCGCGGCCGCGGCCGAGGTCGGAGTGGACCGGGTGGTGCAGGTCGGCTGCGACGTCGCCGGGGCGCAGTTCGCCGTCGCCGCTGCCGAGCGGTATGCCGGCGTGGTCGCGGGGGTCGCGCTGCATCCCAACGAGGTGCCCGGGCTCGCGGCGAGCGGCGGTCTCGTGGCGGCCTACGCCGAGATCGAGCGGCTGGCGGCCCATCCCCGCGTGCGGGTGGTGGGGGAGAGCGGGCTCGACTACTACCGCACCGGGCCGGAGGGCGCGCCGGTGCAGCAGGACTCCTTCCGCTGGCACATCGACCTCGCGAAGCGCCTGGGCAAGGCCCTTCAGGTGCACGACCGCGACAGCCATGACGACGTGATTCGTGTCCTCGACGAGGAAGGCGCGCCCGAGAGCACGGTGATGCACTGCTTCTCCGGGGGGCCCGAGCTGGCGCGCCAGTGCGTCGACCGGGGCTACCACCTGTCCTTCAGCGGCACGGTGACGTTCAAGAGCGCCAAGGCGCTGCGCGACGCCCTCGCGGTGACCCCCCTCGATCGGCTGCTCGTGGAGACCGACGCGCCCTACCTCACCCCGCACCCGTGGCGGGGCGCGACCAACTCCCCGGCGCTCGTGCCCCTCACCGTGCGGGCCATGGCGGCGGTGCTCGGGGTCGCGGTGCCCACCCTGTGCGAGGCGCTCAGTGCCAACGCCGAGCGGCTCTACGGCCCCTGGTGAGACCCCAACGCCTCATCGTGACGGACGTCTCGTTACGCGTGGGGCTCGTGCGGCAGAAGTGTCCAGTGGGGCGCGCCATCCACACGTGACCGTTACCGAAATTTGACCTTTGCGAGGGCACTCCGGCACGCTGGAGGGAATGGCCGGGGCCGAAAAGCCTCGGACGACACGCATGAACACCCGACCGTCGACGGTGCCGGCCGGGTGTCCGTGTGTGCAGGCGCCCCGCTCGCGCGGCGTTTCGGCCGCATGCGGCCGCGTCCGAGATCGGTGCCCGGAGATCACGAACTCTGGAGAACCGTGCTTTTCACCCGCACCCTTCGTCATGTCGCCCAGGGCGTTGCCGCCCTCGTCGTGGCCGCCGGCGCCGTCGGCGTCGCCCACTACGACAAGGCCGTCGAGGTCACCGTCGACGGGCAGCCCACCTCGCTCCACGTCTTCGGCAGCACCGTCGCCGACGTCCTCGAGAAGCAGGACATCACCGTCGGACCGCACGACGACGTCGTGCCCTCCCTCGACACCGAAGTGAGTGACGGTGACCGCATCTCCGTGCGATACGGCCGCCTCCTCACGGTGACCGTCGACGGTGAGACCAAGGAGTACTGGACCACGGCGACCACCGTCGACAGCGCCCTCGACGACCTCAACATCCGGGCCGAGGGCGCCGAGCTCACGGCATCGCGCTCTCAGAGCCTGGGACGTGACGGCCTCACCTTCGCGGTGACCACGCCGAAGAAGGTCACCGTCGTGGCCGACGGCAAGACCCGCAGCGTCACGACGACGAGCCAGACGGTCTTCGGGGTGCTCGCCGAGCTCGGCGTCACCAAGCGCCCGGCCGACATCGTCGCCCCGGCCATGCCCACCTCGGTCGAGGAGGGCATGCAGGTCGTCCTCAAGCGCGTCGACGTCAAGAAGGAGACCGCCACCGAGTCGATCCCCTTCACCACCACCAGGACGAACGACGCCACCCTGTACAAGGGCGACACCAAGGTCGTGACCAAGGGCACGAAGGGGACGAAGACGGTCGTCCGCTCGGTCACCTACGTCGACGGCAAGAAGATCACCGAGAAGGTCACCTCCACGAAGGTCCTCACCCAGCCGGTCGCAGCGGTCGTCAAGGTCGGCACGAAGGCGCGTCCGGCAACCAGCACCAGCACCAGCAGCGGCGGGGGCGGTAGCACCTCGGGGACGGGCATCAACCTCGCTCGCGCCGACATGTGGGACCGGATCGCCCAGTGCGAGTCCGGTGGCCGCTGGAACATCAACACCGGCAACGGCTACTACGGCGGGCTGCAGTTCGCCACCGCGTCGTGGCTGGCCATGGGTGGTGACGACTTCGCCCCGCGCGCAGACCTCGCGTCGCGCGCCGAGCAGATCACCATCGCCAACCGCTACTACGAGCGGGCCGGCCTGTCCCCTTGGGGCTGCGCGCACGCCGCCTGACCCCGACCGCGTTCCGCGACTGATTGCGAGGAACCCACCCGGCGACCGCCCTCGAGGCGCCGCCGCGGTGGGTTCCTCGCAATCGGTGCGGATGCCGTGCCCGCCGGATGCCGTCGAAGCGGCGGTTCCGGCGTGGTTAGGGTGAGCGCATGTCCGACGACCTCGACGTCTCCCTGCTCGGGGCTGGCGAGATCCGCGAGCTGGCGGCGCGCCACGGCATCCGTCCCACGAAGCAGTGGGGCCAGAACTTCGTCGTCGACGGCAACACGGTCCGGCGCATCGTGCGGGTCGCGGGCGTCGGCACGGGGGACACCGTCGTCGAGGTGGGCCCGGGGCTCGGCTCGCTGACACTCGCCCTCCTCAGCGAGGTCGACCGGGTCGTGGCCATCGAGGTCGACCCGGTGCTGGCACGCGCGCTGCCCGCGACGGTCGCGCAGCATGCACCCGCCCAGCTCGACCGTCTCGAGGTCGTGCTGGCGGACGCCCTCGCCGTGACGCAGCTTCCCGGGCCGCCGCCGACCGCACTGGTCGCGAACCTGCCCTACAACGTCTCGGTTCCCGTCGTGCTGCGCTTTCTCGAGCTGTTTCCGACCCTGCGGACCATCCTGGTCATGGTGCAGCTCGAGGTGGCCGAGCGTCTGGCCGCCGGCCCCGGCTCGAAGACCTATGGCGTGCCGAGCGTCAAGGCAGCCTGGTACGCCGACGTCCGCCTCGCGGGTCGGGTGCCTCGGAGCGTCTTCTGGCCGGTGCCGAACGTCGACTCCGGCCTGGTCGCCCTCACCCGCCGCGAGGCGCCCGTGACCGACGCGACCCGCGAGCAGGTGTTCGCGTGTGTCGACGCGGCCTTCGCCCAGCGTCGCAAGACCCTGCGTGCGGCCCTGGCGTCGTGGGCGGGCTCGCCCGCGCTCGCGGAGGCCGCCCTGACCGCCGCCGGCGTCGACCCGCGCACTCGAGGCGAGCAGCTCGACGTGGCAGCCTTCGCAGCCATCGCGTCCGCCCGCGCGCAGTCGCTCAGAGGGTCCGCGCCCTGACTAGGGTGGGCGCATGACCTCGGCCCCCCTCGTCCCTGCCCCGGTGACGGTGCGGGTGCCCGCGAAGGTGAACCTCGAGCTGCTCGTCGGTCCGCGACGCCCGGACGGCTTCCACTCCCTCTCGACGGTCTTCCAGGCCGTGAGCCTCTACGACGACGTCACCGTGGCCGTGGCCCCGGACTGGGGAGTGAGCGTGTCGGGGCCACTGGCCGAGGGCGTTCCCGAGGACGGTGACAACCTGGCAATGCGCGCGGCGCACCTTGTGGAGTCCCACTTCGACGTCGAGCCGGTGCACATCGCCATCCGCAAGGGCATCCCGGTCGCGGGGGGCATGGCGGGTGGGTCGGCCGACGCGGCAGCCACGCTCGTCGCGCTCGACCACCTCTGGGACCTGGACCTCGACCGGGAAGAGCTCGAGGAGCTCGGCAGCGAGCTCGGCAGCGACGTGCCCTTCCTCATCGCCGGCGGCACCGCGATGGGCAGCGGGCGTGGCGAGCTGCTCGCGCCCGTGCTGGCCCGCGGTACCTACCACTGGGTGTTCGCGCTGGCCGAGGGTGGGTTGCCCACTCCGGCGGTCTACGCCGAGTGCGACCGGCTGCGCGGCCGTGAACAGGTGCCCGACCCGGTCGCCAACCCCGCGCTCATGAGCGCCCTGCGCAGCGGCGACCCGCACGAGCTCGCCCCCCAGCTCGCCAACGACCTTCAGGAGGCGTCGCTGTCGCTGCGCCCCGACCTCGCCGAGGTGCTGTCCGCGGGTATGGAGTACGGCGCGCTCGGGGGCATCGTGTCCGGCTCCGGCCCGACCACGGCCTTCCTCGTCGAGAACAACGAGGCCGGCATCGACCTCGCTGTCGCCCTCACGGCGAGCGGGGTCGTCCGGGACGTCCGCCGGGCCAGCGGGCCGGTGCACGGTGCCCACGTCATCCACCACCGGACCGACTAGTGGCCAACCTCGTCTCGGTCGAGCGCGCCTCCCTCGCCCTCGGCACCGCCCAGGTGCTCGACGCCGTCTCCCTGGGGGTCGGCGGCGGCGACCGCATCGGCATCGTCGGCCGCAACGGGGGCGGGAAGACGACCCTCCTACGGGTGCTCGCCGGCATCCGGGACGTCGACTCCGGGCGGGTCGCGCGGGTCGGCGGTCTCACCGTGGGGGTGCTGACCCAGGACGACGGGCTCGACCCCGCCGCGACCGTGCACGAGACCGTCATCGGCGGGGTCCCCGAGCACGAGTGGGCCGCCGACCCGCGCGTGCGCGACGTGCTCGTCGGCCTGCTCGGCGGGCTCGATGCGCCCGTCGTCGGGGGGATGGACGCCCTCGTCGGCCCGCTGTCCGGCGGCGAGCGGCGGCGGGTGGCCCTGGCGGCGCTGCTCGTGGCGTCCCCGGCCCTCCTCCTGCTCGACGAGCCGACCAACCACCTCGACGTCGAGGGGGTGGCGTGGCTGGCCGACCACCTGGTCAGGCAGCACGCCCGCCCGGACAACGCGGTGGTCGCGATCACCCACGACCGGTGGTTCCTCGACGCGATCGCCACGCAGACGTGGGAGGTCGACTCGGGCGGGGTCCTCGCCTACGAGGGCGGGTACGCCGCCTACGTCCTGGCCAAGGCCGAGCGCGAACGGATGGCCGGGGTCATTGCCGAGCGTCGCGACAACCTCCTGCGCAAGGAGCTCGCCTGGCTGCGACGCGGCCCCCCGGCCCGCACGAGCAAGCCCAAGTTCCGCATCGACGCCGCGAACGCGTTGATCGCGGACGAGCCCCCGGCCCGCGATGACGTCGAGCTGATGCGGTTCGCGACGACCCGCCTGGGCAAGGACGTCGTCGACCTGGTCGACGCGCGGCTCACCGTCGGTGACCGGGTGCTCCTCGACCACGTCACCTGGCGCTTGGCGCCGGGTGAGCGCACCGGCATCGTCGGCGTCAACGGCGCGGGCAAGTCCACCCTGCTGCGCGCGATCGCGGGCGAGGTCCCGCTGGCGGCGGGCAAGCGCAAGGTCGGTGTCACCGTGCGGCTCGCGGTGCTCTCGCAGGAGGTCCGCGAGCTCGAGGCCTGGGCCGACCGCCGCGTCATCGAGGCCGTCGAGGACGTGCGCGCAGTGGTGCGCCTGGGCGCCAAGGAACTCACGGCATCCCAGCTCGCACAGCGACTCGGGTTCACCGGCTCGCGCCAGCAGACCCGCGTCGGTGACCTCTCGGGTGGCGAGCGTCGGCGCCTCCAGCTGACCCGGCTGCTCATGGACGAGCCCAACGTGCTGCTCCTGGACGAGCCGACCAACGACCTCGACATCGAGACGCTGACCTCGCTCGAGGACCTCCTCGACGGCTGGGCCGGCACCCTCATCGTCGTCTCGCACGACCGCTATCTGCTCGAACGGGTCTGTGACCGTCAGGTCGCGCTGCTCGGCGACGGCCGGTTGCGAGATCTGCCAGGCGGGGTCGAGGAGTACCTCCGGCTGCGAGCGGCGGCTTCCGATGGGGCGCCGTCGACGTGGGATGCCGGCCGCTCGGCCGCCGCTGCCGTCGCGGCCGCCGCCGCGGGAGGGGGCGTGGAGGTGGACCCCGCGGTCGGCGCGGCGCCCGCGGGTGGTGCCGCCACGGCATCCGGGCTGTCGCCCGCGGAGGCACGCGAGGCGCGCAAGACGATGGCCCGGGTCGAGAAGCAGCTGAGCCGGCTCTCGGACCGTGAGGAGAAGGTGCACGCGGCGATGCTGGCCTCTGCCACCGACCACGAGCGGGTCCTCGTGCTCAACCGGGAGCTGCGCGACATCGTCGACGAGCGCGAGCTGCTCGAGCTTCAGTGGCTGGAGGCCGCCGAGCTCATCGGCTGAGCATTGCCGATGTCCTCGCGGCACCGCCGGGCCCGGGCGGTGCGCACGAGGCCCGGCCCGCGCGTCCAGACCCACCAGTAGCCGACCCCGGCGACCAGGCCCGCCGCGTAGCCGAGCCAGGGCGTCGAGCGCATCGCCTGAAGCACCTGCCAGTGCAGCACGTAGATGAACAGCGAGCTCGCCGCGAGCACCTGCACCATCGGCACGAGGCCGCGCGGCACCCGCAGGGTCGGCACCCAGATGACGAGCAGGGCTGCGGTGAGGGTGAGCAGGTCGCGCCGCGGGTTGCCCGAGAAGGTGCCGATGGTCGGGACCGCCACTGCGGTGACGAGGAGGCGCTGGCCCAGCCCCTCTGCCTTGGCGGCGGCCCAGCCCAGGCAGAACAGCCACGACACGACGAGTGCCGAGCCCTGCATGTGCGGCACGGGCGGGAACAGCACGCCCTGCCACCAGAGCATCCCGACGCCGGCCAGCGCCAGCGGCAGCGCGAACGGATGCCGTCGCTCGAGCCGGTCGCCCCACGGCGTCGCGACGACCGCCGCCACGACGACGAGCACGAACACGGCCGACTCGATGAACCAGAAGCGCCAGTCCGGGCCGAGGCGCTCCTGCCCGAACACCCAGTTCAGCAGGGCCATGGTCGACCATGCGTACTGCCCGATGAGCAGGTGGACGGCCACGATCACGACCAGCGCCGGCGCGGCGATGCGGCGCACCGCGGTGAGCAGCCCGCGCACGCGCTCGGCACGAGGTGCCTCGCCGAGGCGGAAGCGGGCCAGGTTCCAGCCGACGAGCACGAGCAGGGCATGAGCCGTGCCCTGGAGCTTGAACACGTGGGCGTGGGTGCCGACGATGAGGATGATCGCCACGGCGCGCAGCACCACGCTCGTCTCGACCGAGCGGGTGGCCAGGGCCGTGCCGAGGCGCCTGCGCAGACCCCGCCGGGTGTCACCGTCCGCCGGGGCACGCGTGCCGGATGCCGGGGGCCCGGCGGCCGCGGTCGCCTCCGCCTCTGCCTCCAGCGCCTCGAGCTGGCGCAGCGTGAGCAGGTGCCAGTTCGTCGGCAGGTGCCCGAGGTGGTCCTCGACGTGCAGGGAGGCCTCGACGTAGGAGAGAGAGTCGCCGCCGAGGGAGGCGAAGGAGTCCTCGGGTGCGACGGCATCCAGGCCGAGCAGCGCGGCATACCGCTCGCGCAGCGACCCCGCCGCGGGTGTCGCGTCGGCGGTGGCCCACGCCCGGGCGGCGAGCTCGGTGAGGGTGGCGTAGTCGACCTTGCCGCTGCTCAGGTGGGGGAGGGTGTCGATGCCGAGGTCGCTGGCGGTGAGCACGCGAACACACCGCGTCGGGATGCCGGCCGCCCGCGCGGCACGCTCGGCCAGCGGCCCGGCACCGACCGGGGCGTTGTTGCCGGGCGCGCAGGCGACCGTGACGGCATCCGGCCCGACCAGGCACCGCACGTCGTCCCCGTCGGCCCGCAGGGCGCGCTCCACGTGGTCGAGGTCGACCCGGTGCCCGAGGACCTTGGCGACGCGGGACCGGCGGCCGGTGATCTCGAGGAGCCCGGCATCCGTGATGCGGCCGAGGTCGCCGGTGTGCAGACGCTCGACGGTGCGCCCCAGGGCCAGGTCGCCCGGCTCGGTGGCGTAGCCGAGCATGACGTTCGGCCCGGAGAACACGACCTCGCCGTCGACGACCTCGAGGTGTCCACCGGGGACGGCGACACCGACGCTCGTGGGGTGCTCGGCGGCGAGGTCGGGCGGCAGGACGGCCATCCGCGCGGTGGCCTCGGTCTGGCCGTACATGACGAACAGGTCCCAGCCGCGTCGGCGGCCGAGCGTGGCGAGCTCGACGACGCGGGCCGGGTCCATGCGGCCGCCGGCCTGCGTGACGGTGCGCAGGTGGGGCAGGTCCAGCGCAGCGAACCCGACCCGGTCGAGCAGGTCGAAGCTGTGGGGGACGCCGGCCAGCGTGGTCACCTGCGCTTCCCGGGCGAGCTCCCAGAAACAGTCATCGGCGACCGAGTGGTCGGTGAGCACGACGGACGCCCCGGCCACCAGGTGGCTGTGCACGACGCTGAGGCCGTAGCAGTAGTGCAGCGGCAAGCTCGTCACGGCGCGGTCACCCGGGCGGATGCCGAGGGCGGCGGCGATGGCCTCGGCGTTGCTGCGCAGGTTGTCGTGGGAGAGCCGCACCAGCCGCGGCGAGCCGCTGGAGCCGCTCGTGCTCATGAGCAGGGCGAGGTCGGGGTGCAGCGGGTGGGCGGGGTGCTTGCGGTGCACCTGCACGGCAGCGGAACCCGGTGGGCCGGGGGCGATGGTGACGTCGGGGTCCCACGCCTGCGCGATGGCCGTGGCGGGGGCGCCGGGCGGCGTGAGCAGCACGACGTGGCCGGCGGAGTGCGCCGCGAGGTAGCCGAGCAGGGTGTCGAGGTCGTTCTCGCCGTGGACGTGCACGAGGCGCCGCTCACCGGTGAGGATGCCGGCCAGACTCGCCACCCGCTCGGCGAGCTCGGCCCGGGTGAGTGTCGTCAGCCGGCCGTCCACGTGGCGCACGTGCACCGCAGGCGCCGCGGGGTCGCCGGCCGACGGGCCGAGCCATCCACCGAGGTCGCCCCCCGCGGACTCAGGAGCACTCCGCCGAGTCAGGGGTGCATACGGCCCTGAGTCCGCGAACTGCTCCTGAGTCCGCGGGTGGGGCGCAGTGGTGGGCGAAGGCACGTGTCGAGAGTAATGAGGTAAGGCTTACCTATACAACCTGCCGCGGTGTGAGATGTGTCGGCCGTGCCTTCCGGCCACGTCGAGCCCGGCCGTTTCCCGGATCAGGGGCTGGTGGACTCGAAGGGGCGCAGCAGCCGCCGCAGCAGGCCGGACAGCTCGTCCCGCTCGCCGGCCGCGAGCTCGGCGAGCAGCTGGTGCTCGTGGGCCAGCAGGTCGGACAGGGCGGCGTCGACGACAGCCATCCCCTCGGGGGTGAGGCGCACGATGACGCCGCGACGGTCGGTGGGGTCGGGG
>DATIAB010000047.1:0-3907 GCA_035458265.1 Ornithinibacter sp.
TTCCACTGGTGCTTGTCGGCGTTGAGCATCAGGTTGGCCGACCCCACGGCCAGCACGTCCTTCGACCTGCCGGCCCGGGAGAACGAGTAGAACTTCGTGTGCATGTTGTTGTACTGGTTCTGCTTGCTCCGGCACCCGGCCGTGCACCGGGTGATGAAGCTCGAGCGGTAGCGCCTGGCCCCGATCTCCCGGCGGACCGCACGCATCGCCTTGGTGTACTGGTGGTCGTTGAGGATCATCTGCACCTTGACGCCGCGCCGGTGCGCGGCGATGAGCGCCTTCGCGACCGGCATCCGGTCGAAGGAGTACACGGCGATCCGGATCGTCGAACCCCTCGGCGTGTGCTTGATCGTCTCGATGACCTTCCGCTCGATGCGGAACCAGCCCTTCTTGAGGCGTGGGTCGTTGAAGAACGGACCCTGCGGGGCCTTCCATCGCTCGCGATCGGCGGCGGTGACCTTCGCGGGAGCGAGACCCGGTTGTGCCGCCGCCGACGTCCCCGCTCCCGGGGTCGCCACCGCGGGGACCGCGGCCTGTGGGGTGCCCAGGACCAGGCACAGGGTGAGCAGGACAAACAACCTCGGCACGAACTCGCCTTCCCGACCGCCGCCGTCGTAGGCGGTCGTCACGCTCGGGCCCCTCTCCACGACCACGTGTCAGTGGCGCGAACGGGGCATGTCGACCGGACCCGCGCTGTCCGCAGGTCCGGTCCCGTCGAAGGGGTGACGATCCCCGAGCCCACAAAGTTGTCGACACCCGGGGTCCCGATGCGGAGACGAGGCTCACATCCGTCCGGTCGGCGGGGCGACAGCCTTCGAGTGGTCGTCCCAGACGTCGTCGAAGTGCTCGACGTACGCGTCGTGGACGCGGTCGCGCGGGATCATCACCACCAGCTCGTCGTTGAGGAGGGAGACGTCCGACCAGTTCTCCGAGCCGGTCCACACCGCGCGGGTGGCCGAACCGCCCCAGGTCCCGTCCACCGACATCCACTTCTCGTGGACGAAGTGCTCCCAGCCCGAGTCCTCGAAGCCTGTCGCCACGTCGTCGTCGACGTCGAGCGACGCGCTCCTGACCCGGACGCCGGCGGCGACGAGGGTCTCGACGACCTCCGGACCGGCGGCGCTCACCAGCGCCTGGATGCGGCACCCGTCGCTGCGCAACCCGGCCACCCGACGGGCCAGGTCGGCGCCCCGCTCCCCCCGCCAGCCGTACATGCTGACCCGGATCGCCGTCCGGCCGGCCTCACCGCTGTCGGGCAGTGCGCGGCAGTCGACCTGCGCGAGGCGCTGGGCGACGGGGTCGTCGTCGGCGGTGCCCGGCCGGCCGGACGGGACGCTCGTCGACACGTCGCCGTGGACCACGTCCAGCGCCGGCTCCACGACCAGACGGTCGGCCGCGAGCTCGGCGAAGACCCTGCTGTAGTCGTCGTACAGCTGCTGGCTGCCGGTGAGGGTGACCAGGTCGTTCCAGTGCACTCCCGCGGCGTAGTCGGTCAGGTTGGCGGAGCCCAGCATGACGACGGTCGCAGCGTCGACGCCCCCGGAGAACAGGTAGACCTTCATGTGCTGGTTGCCGCGGTGGCCGAGCCGGCAGCTGGCGTGGCAGACCGTGACGAAGCTGGGCTCCGTGATCGTCCCCCGCGACTCGCCGCGAGCGTGGCACGCACCGCTGCTCGAGGCCGCATCCGGTCCGATCAGCTGACGCAGCCGCCGCACGGGCGCGGACACGAAGTTGTCGTTCAGCACGACCTGCACCGTGACCTGACGCTGGATGCACGCCCGCCGGAGCGCGTCGGCGATGTCGGGCCGGTCGAAGCTGTACGCCGCCATGCGGATCGTGCCGTGGTCCGGCGTCGCGTCGATCGCCCGTCGGACCTGGTCGGCGATCCGGTCCTGCGCGGCCTCGTCGCCCGTCGGGTCGTTGAAGACGACGTCGGCTGCTGGGGCCTCGGCAGGTTGTGCGGGCGTCGCCAGACGAGCGCCCGCGGCCACGACGTACGACGACTCCTGCCCGCCGCCGGCCGCAGCAGTGACCACCGGGGCCGCGACGGCGGCGACCACGCCCAGCGCCACCGTTCCCACCAGAAGAGAGGTTCGCATCTCGACCACCCCGATCCCGTCTGGCGGGAGGGCTCCCGCCTCGTGGATCGACGTTCGCGCCGGCACTGTTCCCCGGGCACGGGCCTGCGGTCTCGAGCACCGCAGGACGTCTGCGCCGGAGCAGGGAAGGCAGTCCCGACGGCCCGCCGCGCACGGCCGAGCAGGCTCACGCGGTCCCGTCGGGTCCCGGACGTGACCGGGACCCCGGCCCCGTGTCGTCGGGACCGTGACGGCCACCGGTCAGGCCGTGGATCTCACCCCCGGCGGATGAAGGTAGACCGCGTCCCGCGTCCTACGTTGCGGTGGAGAGCCTGCTCGCACCACACACGGAGGGAAGAGCCATGACCGAGTCGACCGGGTCGCGCCGCCAGAGCGCACCCCCCGAGGAGCCCGGCGTCTGGGCGCAGGGACTGATCCTGTTCGCCGCCGTCATGATGTTCGTCGGAGGTGGCTTCCAGGCCATCGCCGGCCTGGCGGCCATCTTCGAGAACGAGTTCTACACCGTCACCCCCAACTACGTCCTCGAGTTCGACGTCACCGCGTGGGGGTGGATCCACCTGCTGCTCGGGGTGATCGTGATCTTCGCCGGCTACGGCCTGCTCTCCGGTCAGACGTGGGCGCGGGTGGTCGGCATCGTCCTGGCCTCCGTGAGCGCGCTCGTGAACTTCGCGTTCATCCCGTACTACCCGTTCTGGTCCCTCTCCATCATCGCCCTGGACGTCTTCATCATCTGGGCGCTGGCCACCCAGGCGCGCGCGTTCAGGATGTGACCTCCCGGACCGTGCGCCACCGGCGCCGTCCGGGCGTGGCCCCGCGGCGTTTGCCGGGCTGCCCGCGAGGCTGGCTGGACGGGCCCCGCGGGCAGTTCCCCGTCGCCCCGATGACGTCTCCCGAGTCAGGTCGTCCGCAGTCATGGACGCTACGCCGCACCTTCCGGGAAGGCCACGCTGTCCAGACCGCGCGCTCCTGTCGCTCCCGTGACACCCGGCGTATCGTCATGACCCGAAAGGTGTCGCCCGACCGGCTTCGCGACTCGCTTCGAGCGGTGGGGGGTGCAGGATGTCACGCCGTGCGCCGGACTGGACTCGTCGAGCCAGCTTCGACGCGCACCCGGTCAGCGCCTCCCTCGCCCGCTCCTTCGTCGTGGACCAGCTCGAGCGCGACGAGCTGTCGCAGCTGGTCGACCCGGTGCGACTGGTGACGAGCGAGCTCGCCACCAACGCCATCGTCCACGCACGCACACCCTTCACGATCACCCTCGAGCGCATCGAGGACGTGGTCGTGCTGACGGTGACTGACCACTCGCCACGCGCGCCGGTCCGGCATGCACCGGGACGCACGGGATCCTCGGGTCGCGGGTTGGACATCGTCGCCATGACGAGCCTCGACTGGGGAGTCGATGCGGGGCGGGACGCGTCGAAGCAGGTGTGGGCGTCGTTCTCCGTCGACGGACACGCGTCACCGTAGGCGTACGCCGTCACGCTCCTGCAGGGCCATCGGACCCGAGGACCCCGCGCAGGCGCGCGAACGTCGCGTTCGGATGCTCCACGTGCACGCGAGCGCCGACGCGCTCGGCGCGATCCGTGAACTGGATGAGTGCCCGCATGCACGCCACGTCGGCGAACCGCAGGCTTCCGACGTCGAGGCGGACCTGCTGCCCCTGCCGCACGGTGACGCCCTGCAGTGCCCCGGTCAGGTCGTCGAGGACCGAGAAGTCCGCTTCACCCACGAGCCGTATCTGCCACGCGCCGTCGGCGGTGTCGCACGAGACGCGGAGGAGTTCGGTGGTCGACATGAGGTCCCAGCCC
>DATIAB010000048.1:0-8606 GCA_035458265.1 Ornithinibacter sp.
TGAGGTTCGTCGCGAGGGTCAGGCCCGCCGTCGGTGAGGGCACGTTGAGCAGGGACCACGGGATGGCCGCCTCCATGGTGTACCCATCGGCGGTGATGAGCGTCTGGACCTCCCCCCCGACAAACGGTGGGCCCGGCTTGAAGTCCTTGCCGACCGGGACGTTGATGGCGCGCACGACCCGCCCGTCGGGCGTCGGGCCCATGAGGACGTGCACGTCACCCGGGGCCAGGACGTCGGTGCGCACCTCCGGCGCGGCCACGCCGAGCTCGAAGCCGACCGAGTCGCCCTTCCACACCTGGTCGGGCTGGTCCTCGTGGCTCTGCCGGACCCGGGGGTCCGTGACGGTCACGTGCACGTAGTACGTGTCCGTGTCCCAGCCGAGCAGCCAGGACGCCCGCACCGTGGCCTGCCTGCCCGCGATGACGGTGTTCGAGTCGTAGGCCGTGTGACCGTCCCACTCCTCTGCACTGCCGTCGATCGTGGGAGGACTCGCGAACCTCGCCGCCTCGACCGTGGGCCCCGGCTCCGCCGCGCGCGTGGGCGCGTTGTTCGTGGGTGTGGCCGAGGGGGACGTCGTCCCGGTCGTGGCTGTGGAAAGTGTCGGTGAGGGGGACACGGACGCGCCGTCGTCCGCCACGAGGGCCTCGTCGGGCCGGGCGGCGAGCCAGAAGGCGAATCCGGCGGCGACGAGGACCACGGCCCCGATCGCCAGCAGGCGAAGAAGGGGGGTGCGATCGTCGTCGTGCGGGTCCGGCGGGTCGGGGGTGTCACCGGTGGCCGGCGCGGTCGTCGGCCGCGTCGAGGTCACTCGCTGCCCGGCGCCCCGGTCGACGGCGGTGTCCTGGCCTCCCGCCGGAACCGGGATCGGAACCGGCATCGGCGGCGGCACAGGCACCGGCGGCGACACAGGCACCGGCGGCGGGGCTGCGGCCGGCACCGGCTTCGCGGCTGGGGCCGACGGCGGGGCGATGCCCTTGAAGACCTCCCCGTCGGACGCCCGGAGGAACAGGATCGGCGTGGCCCACTCGGCACCGAAGTCGGCGTTGAGGGTCTTGCGGGCGCTGGTGACGGCCTGGTCGACGGGAAGTCCGTCGGCCACGGCGCCGTAGAAGTCACCGGTGAAGGCGATGGCGGCACCGTCGGTGATCGGGAACTGCATGGCGACGACCGCGGCGGCGTCCTGCTGCACCAGCCCCTGCGCCATCCCGCTGAAGGGGTCGGCCTGGTCGACGTGCGCCGAGCGGCAGGCGTTGAGCACGACGAGGCGGAGCGGGTCGTGGTCGCGCACGAACGGGCCGAGCACCGAGGACGTGACGGCCGAGCTGCGACCGTAGTCGTCGCAGAAGTAGAGGACCCCCTCCTCGAGGCGGGGGTCGAACTCACCGTGCCCGACGAAGTGGAGCACGTGGGCGTCGTGCGAGCGCAGCCACTGCCCCAGCTGGCTGACCGTGCTCCTGGGCAGCCGCTCGAGCACGACCTGCCCGCAGGAGATCCGCTCGGCCAGGGCCTGTTCGACCCGTGCGTACTCCGCGTCCCCGTCCAGCTCGGGGAGGTCGGTGGGCGAGGAGACGATGACAAGGATCCGCAGTGCGCCGGCGACGCTGAGCGGCCGGATCGGCTGGGGGACGTCGAGGTAGCGCACGAGGGGCGTCTTCTCGGACTGCGCGATGAAGGTGTTGCGGCGCCGGTCGTAGAGCAGCTCCCACGGCAGGCCTGCCAGGGCGGGTGCATCGGTCAGCCGGAGCCGCAGCCGCAGGCCGCCCTTGTCGGCGGCGGAGACGGCATCCTGACCGCGGCCCCAGGCCAGGGCCACGTCGCCCGCGAACACCGCATCGAACAGCGGGCCACCGAAGTCGCGGGCCGCCTGGACCTGGGGGTTCTGGGCCACCCGGCGGGTGCCGGACCGTCCCGGGTCGAGCTTGAGCAGCAGGTTCTCCAGGACGGTCGCGTCGAACGGCAGGGCGAAGTCGACGGTCGGGGTCTCGCCCGTGGGGCTGGTGACGACGCGCGCTCGGTACCCCACGGCGGTCGTCTCCACGAGGACGTCGAAGTTCTGGTAGCTGCGCGAGGCCACGGGGGCCCCCTTTCCAGGGGCTCAGGAAGCCCCTTCCCAGGAGGATGACGCATACACCACCATGGAGCCAGCAGAACGCATCGTGATACCCCCGCGGCCGGACTTTCTTCGTGGTCGCACGTATCAGGGCCGCGTCAGGGCCCTCCACACACCGAGGAGGTTCACGTGGCGGGCATCGAGACGTGGGACGCGGTCGCGCAGGCCGTCGCAGCCCTGGACGACGACGGGGTCTCGACGATGACGCGCGCGCTGGCCGCATACGGCA
Organism: Ornithinibacter sp.; assembly: GCA_035458265.1. GTDB lineage: Bacteria > Actinomycetota > Actinomycetes > Actinomycetales > Dermatophilaceae > Fodinibacter. Next base: position 2,340 of record DATIAB010000048.1, read on the forward strand.
TGACGGAGTCCGACCGCAGTGCCCTGGCGCGGGCGATCTCGGGTCGCGCCGATGCTGCCGGCCGTGTCCTCGCGACCGTGGTGGACACGTGTGATGTCCGCCCCGAACCCGTGGTGCCTCACCCGGCGCCGACGGCGGCCGACATGGACCGGGCCCGGTCCGTGGCCGCCGCCCTGCGCGTGGCACCGGTCGACGCGCTGTCCGAGCACGTCTCGGCCGATCAGGTGGCCACGCTCTGGGCCCTGCCCGCGGACGACGCGGGGTCGCTCGTGCTCGACCTCGTCACGGGGGCGCTCGCCGCGACGACGGAGGTGGGGCGTCGAGCCGGTCTCGGGACGGCCGAGGCCCTGAGTGCCCTGGTGCCCGTGACGCGGCTGCCGGTCGCCGGCATCCTCGCGTCGGCCGGTCGCGTGTCGGGCGAGGACGCGGTCCTCGTGGCGAGGATCCTGGCCCGGAGCCCGTCGCCACGGCTGCTGCGCGAGCTGGCGAAGGTGCTCCGGTCACCGGGGGACACCGCCGCGCTCGCCGCCCTGCTCGAGGTGGTGGCCGGCGAGCGAGCCACCCTCCCGGAGCCCACGCCCCAGCGCCCCCGCACGACGTCGGCCGAGCCGCCCGAGCCGGTCTACCGTGGTGGCGCCCGGGTCGGGGCGTCAGCGGCCGAGCCACAGCCCAAGGCCGTGCTCGAGTTTGCGCTCGGCCAGGAACGTGTCGTCGAGCCCGGCCCCTCGGCCCCTGCGAGCCGCACGGCATACCCCCGGATCGACCTCGGGACGGGCACGGCGCGGCCCGACGTCGTCGTGGTCGACACCCCGTTCGAGGTCACGGTGGGGCTGGCGCCGCGCAAGTCGCGGGGCATCGTGTCCAGCGGGACGGTCGCCACCCCCGCAGGGGAGGACACCGTGCTGGAGGTGGTCCTGGTGCACGACCCGGGGTCGTTGGTACCTGCGGGTGCGACCCGGTTCGCCCTCACGGTCACCGACGCCGACCCCTACCCCGCGGTGACGGTCGGCTTCACAGCCGTCTACATCGAGGACGGCCCGCCGACGCGGCGGATCGGGGTGCACTACCTTCGCGACGGGCAGGTCGTGGCCGTCGCGTTCCGCTCCTTCGCCTGCGTCGACGACGCCTCGCAGGTCGCCACCGCGCCCGTGGTCCCGTCTCGGGATGCCGCCCTCCTCGACCTCGCGCCGGTGGCGGCCGCCGACGCCCCAGACCTCGTCGTGGCGGTCTGCCGCTCCGACGCCTCGCCGACGAGCTGGGTGTGGACGGCCTATGCCGGGTCGTCGACGCTCGCCGTGCCCGACGCCCCCAACGTCGCTGCCCTGGGCGACGACGTCTCCGGCTTCGCCCTGAACACCCGGCGCGCGATCCAGTTCTCGACCGACCGGGTCGCCGACTACTACACCCTCGCCGGGCGCGCGAAGCGCATCGGGGCCGCCATCCCGGACGGCATCCAGGCCGCCCTCCACGCCGTGGTCAGCGACCCCGGGCGAACGGTCGCCCCCGCCGTCCTCCTGCTCACCGAGGAGCTCTACGTTCCGTGGGAGCTGGGCACGATCGAGCCACCGCTGTCGACACCGTGGGGCGGGTCCTCGCCGTTCCTCGGGGCGCACGCCGCCATCGGGCGCTGGCCCCTGAGCGAGCAGAAGCCCCGCCCGTCCCCCCGGGCGCAGCTCGCCGTGCGGACCGGGGCCGTGGTCACCGCCGACTACACCGGTGTGCCGGGGTGGGGCAAGCTCGACCACGCTCTCACCGAGGCCACGGCCGTCGCGCGGCTGTTCAGCCCACCTGCCACGTCGGTGCCCCCCGACCTGGTGAGCATCATCGACCTGCTGCGCGGCACCCCGGCCGCCGACGTGGTGCACGTCGCGCTCCACGGCCAGTTCGACGCCCAGGGCGACCAGGAGGGCATCGTCCTGCTGACCAAGGACCGCAGTGGCGCGGTCAAGCCGATCTTCCTCACCCCCATCGAGGTCGAGAACGGCGACCTCGGGGCCGGGCCCCTCGTGTTCCTCAACGCCTGCCAGGTCGGCGCCGACAAGCGCGTGCTGGGCAGCTACGGGGGGTTCGCCACGACGTTGCTGCGCATCGGGGCGGGCGCGGTCGTCGCTCCACTGTGGAACATCGACGACGACGTCGCCGCCTCGCTGGCGGAGAGCTTCTACGCACAGACCTGGACCGCACCGGAGCCCGTGGGGGTCGGCGAGGCGATGCGGTCGATCCGTGCCCGGTACACCGAGGACGCCGTCGAGGCGGGGACCCCCGGCGTGACGGCCACCCTCGTCGCCTTCCAGGTGTTCGGGCACCCCCGCCTGCGCCTCACCAGACCGACCTGAGCGACCTGAGCGACCCACGAAGGGAAAGAGCCATGGCAGAGCAGCTGCGTCCGGAGGGCATCCCCGTCGTCATCGGCGATGTCGTCATCACCACGCCGGGCCTCACCGGCGAGGTCGAGGTGCACCCGGCGGGGAGCCCCGGCATGCGCGGGTCCGAGGACTCGACGCAGGAGTTCCTCGCGGCCCTCGGCGAGGCGTCGATGGGCGAGCAGCTCACCATCGAGGTGAGCCAGCAGGTCGAGCTCGACGACCGGGGTGGGAGCCGTGCCGGCGGAGGCGGCGAGGAGGTGGTCGTCGAGGTGCCCGGCCCGGGCGAGGGCAACGGCCAGGTGCTCCTGTACGCCGCGGAGGACGGTTCGCTGACCTGGCACCTGCCCGACTCCTTCGACCCGGAGCAGACACCGTCGCGAGGAGGCGAGCGTCGCACCTACCGGGTGCCCCGGGAGGTGGTCTCCCCGGAGTCCGCCGAGGGCGACCAGCGCGGCATCCTCGGCGCGATCGGGACCAAGCTGTTCAAGGTGCTCGTGTTCCCGCTCGTCGACCCCGTGCTCGGAAAGGTCGGGAACCACTTCGCGGGGCGCTGGGAGGAGCACCACCGACGCAACCAGGTCCGCTGGATCGGCGTGGACACCCTGAGGTCCCGCGAGGTGCCGGCCTTTGGTGACGCCGACTGGACCAGGGCCGGACAGGGCGCCTCGCTGCTCTTCGTCCACGGGACGACCGCGATGTCGCACACGGCGTTCACGGCGCTGCCCGCCGAGGTCCTCACCGAGCTCGCGCGGCGCTACGGGGGGCGGGTGTTCGCGTTCGACCACCACACGATCTCGGTGACCCCGAGCCACAACGTCGAGATCCTCGCCGGGCTCCTTCCCGCGAACGCCTCGCTGACCGTCGACGTCGTGACGCACTCCCGGGGCGGTCTCGTGGGTCGCGCCCTCGCGGAGCGCGCGGGCGAGCTCGGGCTCGGCGACCGGCTCCGGGTGCGAAACCTCGTGATGGTCGCGCCCCCGAACGCCGGGACCGCACTGGCCGACAAGGAGCACCTGTCACAGCTGCTGGACCGCTTCACGAACCTCGTCCAGTACATCCCGGACAACGGGGTCACCGACGTGCTCGGGCTGGTGCTGTCGATCGTCAAGCAGCTCGCCGTCGGCGCCTTCGGCGGCCTCGAGGGCATCATGTCGATGAACCCCTCCGGGGTGAGCCTGCGGGAGTTCAACGCGTCGCCCGGGCACACCGCCACCTACCGGGTCGTCACGTCGGACTTCGAGCCGCCGCCGGGCTCCTCGCTCGCGCGGGTCGCTCGTGACCACGGCACGGACATCGTCTTCAAGGCCCTGGCCAACGACCTCGTCGTGCCGACGGTCGGGGCGTACGACCTCCCGGGGACCCCCGGCTTCCCGGTCGCCGACCCCCTCGTGTTCCCGAAGGAGTCAGGGGTGGACCACAGCTCCTTCTTCAGCCGTCCCGAGCTGGGGGCCAAGCTGCTGGAGTGGCTGCCGGGGGCCTGACGCGCCCCGGTGCCTCGTGGCCGGACACCGGTGGGCGGCGCGCGGCGGCATACAGTTCACGCTCGTGACCGGCATCCCCCTCATCGGCGTCCTCGCAGTCCAAGGTGACGTCCGCGAGCACCTCGCGGCACTCACCGCCAGCGGCGCCCGCACCACGACCGTCCGCCGCCCGTCGGAGGTCGCGGTGATCGACGGACTCGTCATCCCCGGCGGGGAGTCGACGACGATGGACAAGCTCGTGCGGGCCTTCGGCCTGCAGGGCCCGTTGCGCGAGCGGATCGCCCGCGGGATGCCGGTGTACGGATCGTGCGCGGGGATGATCATGCTCGCCGACCGGATCGCGGACGCGCGTCCCGACCAGGAGACGCTCGGCGGCCTCGACATCACGGTGCGACGCAACGCCTTCGGTCGGCAGGTCGACTCGTTCGAGGAGGACCTGCACATCCGCGAGCTCGGGGGGCAGCCGGTGCGCGCGGTCTTCATCCGGGCGCCCTGGGTCGAGGACGCGGGGGAGTCGGTGCAGGTGCTGGCCAGGGTCGAGCACGGACCGGCCGCGGGTAGGATCGTCGCCGCGCGACAGGGCGACCTGCTCGTCACCTCGTTCCACCCGGAGGTGACCGGCGACCATCGCGTCCACCAGTTCTTCGTCGACATCGTCCGGCAGCACACGGCGACGCCAGTCCAGGCCACGCCAGACCAGAGGGAGCGTTCATGAGCGGCCACTCCAAGTGGGCGACCACCAAGCACAAGAAGGCGGCGATCGACGCCAAGCGGGGCAAGCTGTTCGCCAAGCTCATCAAGAACATCGAGGTCGCTGCCCGCACGGGAGGCGGCGACCCCACGGGCAACCCGACGCTGTACGACGCCATCCAGAAGGCCAAGAAGTCCTCGGTCCCCAACAACAACATCGACAACGCCGTCAAGCGTGGCTCGGGGGCGACGGCAGGCGGGGCCAACTGGGAGACCATCACCTACGAGGGCTACGCGCCGGGCGGGGTCGCGGTGCTCATCGAGTGCCTCACGGACAACCGCAACCGTGCGGCGGCCGAGGTGCGCACCGCCCTGACCCGCAACGGCGGGGCGCTGGCCGACCCGGGCTCGGTCAGCTACGTCTTCGACCGCAAGGGCGTCGTCATCGTCCCCAAGGGCGAGCAGAGCGAGGACGACATCCTCGAGATCGTCCTCGAGGCCGGCGCCGACGAGGTCAACGACCTCGGTGACGCCTTCGAGGTGATCTCCGAGGCGACCGACTTCGTCGCCGTGCGCACCGCGCTGCAGGAGGCCGGGGTCGACTACGACTCGGCCGAGGCGTCGTGGGTGCCGAACCTCCAGGTGCCGCTCGACCTCGACGGGGCGAAGAAGATGATCCGGGTCGTCGAGGCCCTCGAGGACTCCGACGACGTGCAGGACGTCTTTGCCAACGGTGACATCCCGGACGACGTCCTCGCTCAGCTCGACGAGGAGTGAGTTGTTGCGGGCGGCGCGCAGCTGTTCGCGTGTTGCTCCGCGCGCCCCGGCCCCCCGCTGTGTAGCGTGTGATCCCGAACAGGTGTTCTAACCGCTGCCCACCGTCGAAGGGATGCTGCCCGTGCGTGTGCTCGGAGTCGACCCCGGCCTAACCCGCTGTGGTCTCGGCGTCGTCGACGGTCGCCCCGGCAAGGCCGTCATGGTCGCCGTCGGTGTCGTGCGCACCCCGAGCAACGGCCACCCGGGGGAGCGGCTGGTCTACCTCGAGCGCGAGCTCGACGCCTGGCTGGCCCGCTACGAGCCCGAGGTCATGGCCGTCGAGCGGGTCTTCGCCGACACCAACATCACCACCGTCATGACCACCGCCCACGCCACCGCCGTCGCCCTGCTCACGGCGACCAAGCGCGGCATCCCCGTCGTCTTCCACACCCCGACCGAGGTCAAGGCGGCGGTCACCGGTTCCGGGCGCGCGGACAAGGCGCAGGTCACCGCCATGGTCACCCGCATCCTCGGGCTCGAGGTCGCACCGAGGCCCGCGGATGCCGCGGACGCCCTCGCGCTGGCGATCTGCCACGCCTGGCGCGGTGCCCAGCTCGCCCGCCTCGAGTCGCTCGCCGCCCGGGCCCGCCGATGATCGCCTCGGTGCGCGGTCAGGTGACGCACGTCGGCCTCGACCACGTCGTCGTCGAGGTGGGCGGGGTCGGCATGTTCGTCCACGCGACGCCCGCGACGGCATCCGGATGCCGTCGGGGCACCGAGGTCTCGCTCGCGACGTCGCTGGTCGTGCGCGAGGACTCCCTCACCCTGTTCGGCTTCGCCTCACCCGCCGAGCGCGACATGTTCGTCACCGTGCAGACGGTCTCCGGGGTCGGCCCGCGACTCGCGCTGGCGATGTTGTCGGTCATGGGGCCGAGCGAGCTCGCGGCCGCGCTCGCGTCCGGCGACAGCAAGGC
>DATIAB010000049.1:0-12869 GCA_035458265.1 Ornithinibacter sp.
GAAGATCAAGGAGGCCTGGCCGGTCAAGATCGAGGGCCCCAGCCTGAAGTCGACCGGCACCGACGTCGCCATCGAGTCCGTCGAGTTCGCCTGTGAGGGCATCGAGGTCGAGGTGGCCTGAGCGATGCTTCCCGCCACCTCACCCGCGACCCTGCCGTTCACCACGGCTCGGTTCGTGCTGGCCATCGACGGTCTGCGGTCGGTGAGCTTCAGCAAGTGCGCGGGGCTCGCGGGTGAGGTGTCGGTCGAGGAGTACCAGGAGGGGGGCGAGAACCGCTTCGCCCACCGCTTCCCGAGCCGTGCGTCCTTCCCCAACCTCGTGCTCACCCAGGGTGTCGGCCCCACCCGCGAGCTGTGGGACTGGTTCGCCGAGTTCCACGTCACCGGCCTGGTCGCACCTCGCGACGGAACGGTGTCGCTGCTCTCGACCGTGGACGGCGCGCTCGTGCCGGTCCGCGTCTGGTCGTTCACCCGGGGCTGGCCCGCGAAGCTGGCCGGCCCCGACCTCGACGCCCAGGCCAGCGCGGTCGGGGTCGAGTTGCTCGAGATCGCCCACCACGGGCTCGAGCTGCGAGCGGTGGTGCCGTGATGGCCGTCGTCATCGGCGAGGTCGTCACCGAGACGGTCGCGGCGCAGACCGGAACGGGTGCGGCGACCGCGAGCGGGCCGGCATCCGCGGTCCCGGACGAGGCCCAGCTCGACCTCGTGGTGCGTCGCGCGACCGAGCGGGTCCTGGAGACGCTGCGACGGGAGTGGGACCGATGATCGCCACGGCCACTGCGCTCACCAAGCTCACCATCGACGCCTACACCGACATCGAGTTCCGCACCGCGGCCGGCGTGACGTGGACCGCGCTGCTCAACCCCACCGAGCTCGCCTTCAGCCGCAAGAACCGGTACGAGGCCACCCAGTCGGCGGGGACCTCGGCGCCCCAGCAGTCGTTCTCGGGCGGCGAGCCCGACCAGGTGTCGATCGACCTGCTGATCGACGGCACCGGCGTCGTCGGCGACCCCGGCAGCATCGGCCCGACCCTCGACGCCCTCGTCGGCCTGACGAGGTTCCAGGGGGACACCCACCAGCCCTACTACGTCCATGCGTCCTGGGGGAGGTTCAGCTTCCGGGGCATCCTCACCCAGGTCGACGTGACCTACAAGCTGTTCGACCGCGCGGGTGAACCGCTGCGAGCCACCGTGAAGCTGGCGCTCAAGGAGGCGCTCTCACCCGAGGAGGTGCAGGCGCAGGACCGGCCCGAGTCGCCCGACCTGTACCAGACATGGCTGGTGCGAGACGGCGAGCGGCTCGACGCCATCGCCCACCGGGTCTATGGCGACCCCCGCTACTGGCGGGCCCTGGCGGAGGCCAACCACCTCGCGAACCCTCGTGCCATCCGCCCGGGGACGATGCTCGTCCTCCCGCCCGTCGCGACCCGCACCGGGGGGCGGCCATGAGCCCCGCCCAGCCCGACCGGCCGGAGGTCGAGGTGACCGTCGGTGGGGCCGCTCTCGAACCCCTCGTCGAGGCCGACGTCATCGAGGTCGACGTGCACGAGGAGGTCGGCCGCCACGGCCGCTGCACCCTGCTCGTGCAGAACTGGGATGCCGACCGGCGCACCGTCCGCCACAGCGACGAGGGGCCGTTCGTCCCCGGCGCCGACCTCGGGGTGTCGCTGGGCTACCACGCCGACCTCACCCCCGTCTTCGACGGTGTCGTCACCAGCCTGACCACCCACTTCCCACCAGGTGGCCGCCCGGTGCTGCGGGTCGAGGCGCGCAGCCGGTCGATCCTGCTCGAGCACCCGCCCCGCTCCCGGCAGCTCGCCGAGGTCTCGGACGCCGATGTCGTCTCGGCGATCGCCGCCGACTACGACCTCACCGCCGAGGCCGACACCGGCGTCACCCGCGAGGCGGTCGTCTCGGACCGGGTCAGTGACTGGGACTTCCTGCGAGCCCGGGCCGAGCGGCTGGGCTGGGCGCTGTACGTGCGCGGCAGCACCCTCGTCATGCGCGCACCGGCCGCACCGCAGGACCCGCCGGAGTTCGAGTACACCCGCAGCCTCGTCGAGCTGCACCTCACCGACGACCTGACCCGAAGCATCGACTCGGCCACCGGGGTGGCCTGGGACCCCGGGTCGCTCGAGGCCGTCGAGTCCGAGCAGTCGGCCGGGGCCGCGGGGATCGACACAGGGGACCGACCGGACCACGCCGCCGCGGTGGGCGACGCCGGCTGGCCGCTGCGGTCGGCCCGCGACGAGAGCCCCGCCGAGACGGCATCCGACGCGGCCGACGCGCGAGCGGTCGGGCGGCAGCGCGATGCTGCGCTGGCCCACCTGCACGGTCGCGGGGTCGTCCTCGGCGACCCCACGCTGCGGTGCGACTCGTGGGTCACCCTCACCGGGGTCGGCACCCGGATGTCGGGGCCCCACTACCTCACGGCGGTCCGGCACCGGATGTCGGTGCAGGGCTACCGCACGGAGGTCCAGGTCGGCAGGCCGCCGGCGCTCGTCCCGCACGCGACCGGGTTCGACCCCCGACACCGGGAACGGGGGCTCGCGCTCGGCATCGTCGAGTCGCTCGACGACCCGCTGAAGACGCTTCGCGTCAGGGTGCGGATGCCGTGGCGCGCCGACGGTGGAGACGGCGTGTGGGCGCGCCTGGCCACGCTCGACGCGGGTGACGGCTACGGCACGGTCGTCGTGCCGAACGTGGGCGCCGAGGTCGTCGTCGGCTTCGTCGACGCAGAGGCCGACGCGCCGGTGGTGCTGGGTCAGCTGTACAGCGGTGCCGCCGCACCACCCGAGGAGGTCGACCCCGATGCGAACACCCTGCGCGTTCTCGTCACCCCCGGCGGCCACCGGCTCACCCTCGACGACGGCGACGCACCCCGCATCGCCCTGACGTCGGGCAAGGGGCACGAGGTGGTCGTCGACGACCAGGAGGGTGCGATCACCCTGACCCACAAGGACTCCGGCAACTCGCTCGTGGTCAGTGCCGACGGCATCGCCATCACCGCGGCCCGGGGTGACATCACGCTCAAGGCCTCCACCGGCACCGTCGGCATCGACGCGATGACCTTCGAGGGCAAGGCCAGCGCCCCCTCGAAGCTCGAGAGCTCCGCAAGCTTCGACCTCACGGCATCCGGGCCACTCAGCCTCAAGGGCGCCCTCGTGAAGATCAACTAGGAGGACGACGTGCCAGGCGCAGCCCGGGTGGGCGACCAGAGCACCCACGGAGGCACCGTGGTCGGCCCCGGCGTGCCCACCGTGCTCATCGGCGGGATGCCGGCCGCGGTCGTCGGCGACATGCACGCGTGCGTGATCCCGTCCCCGCCGCCGCACCCCCCGGCCACCCCGTTCCCGGCGGGGTCGAGCACGGTGCTCATCCAGGGGCGCCCGGCGCTCCGGCAGGGCGACAGCTGCGTCTGCGGCGCGTCGGTCCTGGTGGGCCTGCCCACGGTGGTGCTCGGATGAGTACGGGCGACTACCCCCAGGTGGGCACCGGCTGGGCCTTCCCGCCGTCCTGGGAGCTGCCGCGGGCCGGGGACGCGGCCCCGACCTCGCCGACCCCCCCGGCCACCCTCGAGGTCAGCGGCGGCCACGAGCACATCACCCAGGCGCTCGTGATCCACGTGCGCACCCTGCTGGGTTCGCGGGTCATGCGACCTCAGTTCGGTGCGGATGCCGACCGGTACGTCTTCGAGCCGCGCACCTCCGCCGTGTGTCACCGCCTCGCCGACGACGTGCGACGCGCGCTGGTCGTGGGGGAGCCGCGGGTCATCGTCGACCGGGTGCTCGCCGAGCCCGCCGGCCCCGCCGAGGACCGCATCGACGTCACGGTGGAGTACCGCATCGACCGGCACCGCCGCACGGAGTCGCTCGTGATCCCCTACTACGCCGGGGGGCAGGGATGACGCGCACCCGGGCCCAGGTGGTCGCCGCGATGGCGGATGCCGCACGGCTGGCCCCGTTCGAGGGTGACGTGACCTGGCGCGAGGCCCTGTTCGAGCCCGGCCCCGAGGGCCACCGCCTCTCGCGGCCCGCCGACCCCGACCGGGTCCTGCTCGCGGCGATCGCGGACGAGGTCGTCGAGGTCGACCGGCACGCCGCGACGCTGGCCAGCCGGCTGCACGTGGCGTGGCTCGACGAGATCCTCGGCATCCCGCGACTGCCCGTGGTGCCCGACCGGGTGGTGGCCCGGGTGAGCGCCGACGTGAGGACCGCCCCCGCCGTCATCCCCGTGGGGACGCTGCTGCGCGGCGGGAAGGATGCTGCCGGGGACGAGCGCCGGTACCGCACGCTCGACGCCCTGACCGCCCACGGCACCACGGTGTCCGGGGTGAGGCTGCTGGTTCCGGGCGGCCCGCCCGCCGGCGCCCCGGGAGTGGCACTCGCTGCCCCCGAGTTCCCGGTCACGCCGCCCACGACGGCTGTCGAGGCCGCCGTGGCCCCGGCCGCACCCCACGTGCTGCGCATCCACTCGAGCGCCCTGGCGTTTGGCAGCGGCGACATGACGGTGGCGATCACCTTCCTCGGCGCCACCGACGTGAGGCCCCTGCGAGGTGGCGCGTCCTGGCGGTGGCCACGGCCCGATGGGAGCGTGTCCGACGGGACCCCGGGAACGGGCAGCGGACCGGGTGTCGTCCAGGTCGCCATGTCGGGGGGCTGCGTCGACCCGGCCGGGGGTGACCCGTGGATCGAGTGCGTCCTGGCTCCCACGACTCCGGTGCCCGAGGCGCTGAGCTTCACCGAGGTCCGCGTCGCCGTCATCGCCCGCGCGGGCGTCGTGCCGGATGCCGCGTTCGCGAACGACGGCCGCGTCGACCTCGCCAAGGAGTTCGAGCCATTCCTCGCCACGGCCCGCGCCGGGGACGCGTTCTACGTGCGCAGCGACGAGGTGTTCGCCAAGAGCCTGGACACGCTGAGCATCTCGATGACCACCGCCGTGCCCGGGTCAGGGGGCGTGCCCTCCTGGGACCGGGTCATCCACATCCTCTCGGAACAGCCGACGATCGCGACGGCCCCGACGAAGCACCTCGCGTCCACGGGGACCAGGGCCACGAAGGCCACGAAGGCCACCAAGGCCACCTGGTCGACGAGGATCGACAAGGGGTTCGAGGTGGGGGACCTGTGGGCCGCCCCGACCCCGGCCACCTCGGCCCGGTTGGAGTGGCAGCGGCTCATCCCCTCGGGGTGGCACGAGTTCGCCAGCCGTTCGACCTTCGGCGGCGTGAACGCCGTGACGATCGGGGCGGGACCGCCGGCCTCGCTGCCGTCCGCGGTCGCCGGGCAGGCGGGCCACTACGTGCGCGCCTACCTGGACTCGGGTGACTTCGGGTGGAGTGACTACCTCCAGCAGGTGTCGTCGTTCGCCACGATCGCCGTGCGCACCCCTGACGCCGTGCCGGCGATGCCCACCGCCCCGGTCGCGGCGAAGTACGCCGGGCTGGCACTCTCGTACACGACGAGCCCGGTGGCGGCGACCCGGGTCGAGTCGTGGTCGGGCTGGCGGCACGCGGAGCGCACGTCCGGGTCGTTCACGCCGTTCCGGCGGGCGGTGGATGCCGAGGGTCACCCCGGCATGGTGGCGATCGGTCTCGACGCCCCTGCCTCCATCACGGGCTCCACGGTGTCGGTCCACATCGTGCTCGACTCGGCGGCGCCCTGCGGTTCGACGGCCCCGGTGAGCGCCCTCTGGCAGTGGTGGGACGGCGCGGTGTGGCAGCCGTTGGCGGTGTCCGACGGCACCCATGGCCTGCGGGAGGCCGGGTTGCTGCGGTTCGTGGCCCCCGACGGGTGGTGGCCGGGCTGCGAGGACGTGTCGTCGCCCACCGGCCGGTGGATCCGGTTCGTCACCGACCAGCCCCGCCGCATCGGCGTCCTGCGGGACGTCGTCACGGATGCCGTGCTCGCCGAGTTCGTCTCGCGCGCGGCCGACCCCCAGCTCGACCCGAGCCCGGCGACGGCACTGCCACCGGGCACGATCAAGGGCACGGTCACCCCGGTCGCCGGCGTCAAGAAGGTGACCAACGTGGACTCGGTGCGAGGACGCGGGCCCGAGGACGACGCCGCGTACGCGACCCGGGCCTCGGCCCTCGTGCGCCACCGCGGCCGCGCGCTGACCCCGTGGGACTACGAGCAGACGGTGGCCCTGGCCTTCCCCGACGTGGCACTGCTGCGCTGCCTCCCGCACACCGACTCGACCGGGAGCCGGGCCCCCGGGACGGTCGGCCTCGTCGTCGTGCCCGATCGACCCGACCACCCGCAGCCCCGTCCCAGCGTGAGCCTGGCGGGCCGGATCATCGACACCCTGCGACCGGTGATGCCGCTCACCGCCTCGGTCGCCGTCCTCTGCCCCGAGTACGCCGCCGTCCGGGTCGTGGCCTCGGTGCGGCTGCGCCGGGGGGTGGCAGCCCTGCAGGGCCGGGCCGCGGTCGAGTCGGCGCTGGAGGCACTGCTGCACCCCACCCTGACCGCCGAACCCCGCTGGGGGCTGGCGCTGTACTCCTCGACCGTCGTCGCCGTGCTCGAGCGGCTGCCGGCCGTCGACGTGGTCACCTCGTTCGAGCTGCACGCCGAGGGCGTCGCCACGCCGGTCGACGTGGTCGAGGTCGACCCGTGCCGGGGCCTGTACTGCTCGACCGGCACCCACGAGATCGCGTGTGAGGAGCAACTGTGACCACCGAGCCGATCACCCTGACGCCTCCTGTCGCGCCGGATGCCGACTGGGACACCGTGCGTGGCCGCATCGTCGCCACCCTCGTCGCGGACGCCGCCCCGGGCTGGACCGACCACAACGGCGCCGACCCCGGCATCACGATCGCCGAGGCGGCGGCCTTCGGGCTCGCCGACCTGCACTACCGGATCGCCGCGGCCGGGTCCGCCGACTGGCCCCTGGCCTGGCCGGGCTGGCTGCCCGAGTCCGACCGCCACTGGGACGCCACCCTGCCGGCCGACCCGGCACGGCTGACGTCGGTCGCCACGGCACTGGCGGCGGTGGCCGACACGCTCGAGCCGCTGGTTCGGGCGTGCGCCAGCCGGGGCGAGGCGCTGGCCCTCGTCGGGACGGCGCCGTCGGCCGCACTCGTGCCGACGGTCGACCGTCCTGCCGTGGTGGCGCTGCTGCGGGCGGGCCTGCTCCGCCAGGTGGCCCAGCACCGGGCGGACACCGTGGCCGATGGGCTCGACGAGGCGGTCGCCGGCGGGGGAACCACGACGGAGCAGGATGCCCGCGCGGTCGACATCCTGGGTCACGACCTGACCCTGTGGCCGACCGAGCGGGCGGCTCTGGTGCGGCGTGAACGGCGGCGTCGCGTCCGTGAGGCGGCCGGTGCCCGGGCCACGGAGATCCTGCGCGCCTCCACGCCCACGGACCGGGCGATGGTCGTCGCACGGCTGATGGCCGAGGACGGGCTCACCCCCGCCGAGGCGGACCTCGCCACCGCGCTCGCCGCGACACCCGCCGGGATGGTGCCCGAGCACCTCGAGGAGCACGCGGGCGCGTCGCGGATCTGGCCACCGCACGGCATCCAGGCGCTGACCTGCGAACCGGTCACGAACCTCGACTACGCGCGGCGCGCTCGACAGCACCCCGGCGTGCGCCGGGCCTGGGCCGTGCCGGGACGACTCGACGGCATCGCGTGGCACGGGCTGGTCACCCCGGTGGCCGCCACCCTGCCCGCCGGGGACCCCGCCCACTCGTGGGCGATCGACCCGGATGCCGCCGCTGTCACCCTCGTCGTGGAGGCAGCCCGCCGGCCCGGAGACGTGCCGGCCTTCCTCCGAGAGGTGCTGCGCGCGGCCATCGGCACCGAGTGCGGCACCCCGTTCCCGCCGTTCCGCGACGACCTGGACGAGGCCGAACCCCACCGGGTGATCGGGGACGAGGTGGGTGCGGCACTGCTCGCGACGGTCGAGGTGACGGTGCGTGCCACCCTCGTGATCGGTGCGGGCAGCGATGGCGGTCGGGTCGCGCAGGCCGCGGGGGATGCACTCGACGCGTTCTTCTCCGCCGGGCGGGCCGACCTGGTCGGCGAGACCGTACCGGCCCCTCTGGTCGACGGACCGTGGCCGCCGGCCCCGCAGCCGTCCGGTGGCTGGGTGCCGGGCGAGCCGATCCGGGTCAGTGAGGTCGTCGAGGTGCTCGCGGGGTGTCGCGACGTGCTCGGCATCCGCGAGGTCCACCTCCGCCTGGTGACCTCGGGCGACTGGACCGGCCCCGGCGACGGGACGCTCACCATCCCACCGGGGACGGTCCCCGTGCGGGTGGACGACTGCTTCACGGTCGACCTCGCGCTGAACGGCGGGTGCGGCGATGCGTAGCCCCGACTTCACGGCCACCTCGGCGCTCCTGCCGCCCGTCTACCAGGAGGAGGTCGCCTCCTTCGCGCAGGTCGACGCGTACCTGGGGTTGACCGACGAGGTGGCGCGCGCCCGGGTCGAGGCCCTCGAGGACCTCGCGGCGGTGCTCGGCCCGGATGCCGCCCTGCGCTGGCCGACCGACCTGCCGATGACCGCCGGCGCGCAGGCCCTGGTCGGCGACCTCACGGCGACCTACGACGAGGTGGCCCGGTGGGTGGCCTTCAGGTTCCCGTCGACGTGGCCGGAGGGAGCCGACGGTGTCGTCGCCCGCCGGACCTTCCTCGGCAAGGCCGCCCGGCTCTGGCGCCGCCGCGGCACCCCGCGCGGGTTCGTCGACTGGCTCTCGCTGTACTACCGGCTGCCCAGCGAGGGCGACCGTCCGGTGCTCGTCGAGCACCACAAGGTTGCCGGGCCCGGCTTCTCACCGGGCCCCTTCACCGCGACGCTGTTCGTGCCGGTGTCGGCGGCTGTCGCGACGTACGCCCAGCGGCTCGACGTGGCCGAGTTCGTGCGGTGGTACGCCCCGGCCCACCTCGACATCCGGGTCTGCTTCGTGCGACCCGACGTCTTCGACACCTTCGGGGTCTTCGCGGCCCCGGCGGTGCTCGCCGACGACACCGCGGCCGCCGTCGCCGCCTACGAGAGCGACCTGCGCGCCCAGGCCAAGCTGCTGCGCGAGCTGCTGTGCTCGGTCGTCTCCGTCGTCACCCACGCCGACGGCATCCACCTCTACGGCTGCCCGGCCGAGCGCCCGCCGGTTGCCGAACGCGACATCGACCACCTGGGGATCGGCGCGCTCCCCACCGACGACTAGGGCGGAAGGCGACAAGCCATGGCAGTCAACGAGTACCCGGAATTCGTCATGGGGCAGACCCTGACCTCTGACGAGCTCAACCAGCTCACCGCCCACCTGCGCCACCGGGACCGGCTCGTGGGCCGGATGACCGGGTTCGGGGTCAACTGCGGACTCGCGGGGTCGGTCGCCGGCTCGGTGCTCACGATCTCGCCCGGGCTGGCCGTCGACCAGCGCGGCGAGCCGCTGGTCCTGGACGCGCCGCGATCGGTCGACCTCGCCGCCGTGACGCCGGTCGGGGGCTGGTCGTTCATCGACGCGACCAAGGACGGCTTCAGCATCATCCTGCGCGGCACCGACACGGGCGTGCCGCACACCACGTGCACCGAGACGAGCTGCAAGGGACACTCGACGACCCACACGGTGGGGGTAGAGCTCGTCGTCGCGGCCGGCCGGGTGAGCGGCGCCCGGTTCGACTTCCCCGAGGACCCGCTGCTCACCGCCTCCCCGATCCTGCTGTCGAAGACCTCCCAGCCGCTCAGTGCGTACTCCACCCTGCGCGCCGCGGTGAGCACCCGGCTGAGGAACGCCCCCGGCGAGCCGCTCGTCGACCCGTCACTCATCGCCCTGGTCGACGGCACGAGCGTCCCGAGCTCCGACCTGGCCGGGGTCAAGGGGTACAAGGTCGCCTGGCTCAACATGGTGCTCTTCGCGACCCTGGACCTGCTGCGCTGCCGGGCGCTGCTCGCGACCTCGTGCCAGCGGGACACCACGACCCCCGGTGTCGTCATCGGTCACGTCACGAGGGCCGGCAGTGACTTCACGTTCAGCTGCCGCTACCGGCACGCGTGGGAACCGCCCATGGGGCTGACGACGACCCTGCTCGGTGGCACGTGCGAGTCCCCGTGCGCCGCCCTCAAGGACCGGCTCGAGTCGATCATCGCGGGGTACGCGCCGCCCGATCCACCGCCGACCCCGCCCGCGACCGGCGGCGTCATCCTCGACCCGCCGATCAGGTTCTGCCCGAAGGGCAAGATCCTCATGAAGGGCAAGTGCACCAACCTGGTCTTCCCGAAGGAGCACCTCGAGCTGGTCTATCCACCCGAGGAGTGGATCCTGGTCGACCCGGAGATCTCCGTGCGTCCGGGCCCCGTGAAGTACCTCGTGGACGACCTGCACGTCCTCTACGGCACCGAGCAGCTGAACTTCCTCGACGACGGGGTGCTCCAGGCGGGAGGGCTGCTCGGGTTCAAGGGCACCGACGTCGGAGCCACCCTGACGCAGACCATCAAGGACCTCGGGGTCGAGCCGAACGTGTCGGTCGTCGCGATGGCGTCGCTCAAGGACGCCGCGGGCGTCGAGCCCACCCTGTCGTTCAGCCCGTCCGACGAGGTCCTCGTGCTCACCGACGCTGCAGGGGTCGCGGTGGGCCTGGGGCGCGTTGCCGGGGTGCGGTCGGTGCGCGACGCGGGGACGGCCATCCCCGCCGCGAAGGCCGCCGTGGCCGAGGTCGGTGTGCTGAGCAAGGTCGTCGACACCCAGCTCAAGGGTTTCGAGGGCACGCTGCTGCAGTTCGACGGCGGCCTCCAGGGGCTCACCAAGGAGTTCGCGACCCTGCGCGACGGCGGGTTCGACCAGAGCGGGTACGGCGTGCGGATCGGCTCCCTCGAACAGCAGGTGGCCCGCACCGTGGTCTACGGCGAGCGCATCTCGACCCTCGAGGGCCGGATCAGCCCGGTCAAGGGGCTGCCCTCGGGCGGCGGCCTGCGACCCGAGGTGGGCTCGGGCCTGGTCGAGTTCTCGCGGTCCGCGATCGAGGCGATGAGGTCGGTCGACCAACCCGACAACCGCGCCCTGGCCCGCGCCATCGCGGTCGCGGAGAAGGCCCAGGGCGAGCTCACCAGGGTGATCGCCGCGGGCGACACCGACGCCCTCGGACCCGCCACGCTCCAGGTGGTCGACACCATGCGGACCATGGTGAAGTCGGCCGGTGTCGACGCGGCCCTCGGTGCCCGGCTCGACGAGCAGGTCACCCGCATGCGGGGGTTGCTCGGGTGAGCGACGTCGTCATCGGCGTCCTCCGGCTCCGCGGGCCGCACGCGGGGCGGTTGGCCCGGGTCGCGGCCACCGCACTGCCGGCAGCGCTCGACGCCGCCCTGGCCGGGTACCCCGACGGACGGGTGGATGCCGTGTCGGTGCCGTTCCCGGTCGACGCCGGTTCCGATGACGCGACGATCGCGGCGCTGTGGGCCGAGGCGATCCGGGCAGCCGTGCACGACGAGCTGGGCCGACCGGTCATCGGGCCGCGGGCGTTCGCGCCCCTGCCTCCTGCCGCCGGGTGGACCCCCCCGACCGCCACGGATGCCGTGCTCGCGAGCCTGTCGTGGGTGGCCGGCGGTGCCCGACCGGATGCCGTGCCGAGGGACGCCTGGATGGTCGGGCACCCCCTGCTCGTGGACGAGTGCCGCCACCTGCTCGGCGGCCGGTGGGCGGTCGTCGTCGCTGCCCTCGCAGGCCCGGTGGCCGGGCGCTCGGCGACGACGCCCCGCCCGTCGTCGGAGCCGGGCCCGCGCGGCCTCGGCACGGTGCGCGGAGACGACGGCGACGGACTCCCGCGCGGCCCGGGCACGTCGCGGGACGCCGGCGACGACACACGCACGGACCCCCACGCGACCCCGGGGGAACCGGCGGCCGGGCCGCCCACCGCGCGCACGGCATCCGGACCGGTCGCCGCCCCCGGCACCGGCCCGAGCCCTGCCCACCGGGTTGAGCTCGCGGCCGACCTCGCCCTCGCGTCGACGGTGGCCGACCTGCTCGACGAGACGACCCCGACCGTCGTCGACACCACGCTGCTCACGACGGCCGCGGGCCTCGTGCTGCTCTACCCGTGGCTGGCCGACCACTGTCGGGCCGCCGTGGCGCTGCACCCCGGCCTCGACCCGGCCGAGGTTCGCGCCCGGGCCCTCGCGGTGCTTGTCTCGGCCGACGGCATCCACGGTGACGACCCGCTCGTCCGGCGGCTCGCCGGGCTCGACCGCCCCGTCGAGCACCCGGTGGGCCTCACCCACGAGGAGGAGCTCGTCGCATCGGCGGATGCCGTGCTGCGGTCGTTCGCGGCACTGTTGCCGGGGTTCGAGAGGTCGTCACCCGACTTCGTGCGGCGCGAGTGGGTGAGCCGTGTGGGCCTGCTCGACGAGCACCCCGACCCCGTGCGCCTCACCGCTGCCACGCGCCGACTCGACATCGTGCTCGACCACCTGCCCTACCCCCTCGGGCTGTTCGCGCTGCCGTGGTGCCCGCCGATGACGGTGCGGTTCCGCCCATGACCGCCCACCCCGACGTCGCCACGCCCGTCGCCGAGCTGCGGGCCGCGCTCGAGATGCTCGACGCCGTCATCTGGCTGCGGGACGAGGAACGGCGCGGTGGCCCCGCCGGGCGACCACTGGCCACCGACGACGACGACGAGGGGATCCCCCCGCTGGAGCGCTACGACGGCGCCGGGCCGCTCGCTGCAACGATCGCGATGGCGGGGCTGGGGCCGGCCGAGGCGCTGATCCTCGTCGCGGCGGTCGCGCCGTTCGTCGACGAACGCTTCGCCGCCGCCTTCGCCACGCTCACCGACCGTCCGGGTGTCACCGGGCTCACCGGCGAGGTCGCCCGCACCCTCGCGGCGCGCACGCTCGCCGGCCGCCTGGACGTCACCGCCCAGCTCTGCGAGGCGGG
>DATIAB010000050.1:0-8892 GCA_035458265.1 Ornithinibacter sp.
CCACGACTCCCGACCCGGCACCCCAGTTCCAGTGCACGGCATACGGCCAGCGGCCCCGCCCGTGGTCGAGCACCGCCCACGACCGGCCGGCGGGAACGGGGTGCTCGGACCCGTCGAGCCACAGCACGCCCGCCGCTGGGCGCGCCACGTCCTTGACGGTGTACTGGAAGCGCCGCCGTGACCACGGCACGACCACGCCCATCGCCTCGTGCCCCGCCGGCCGCTCGGCCACGACGTCGAGCCGCACCCGGGCGCCGCTGACCTTGAGCCGGGTGCCATCGGGCTGCGCCTCGATGTCGATCGTCAGACCCCCTGCCGAGGCCCTCGCCGGGTCGTCACCGAGCCGTGGCGGCAGGCTCACCCCGCGGCCGAGGGGGTCGACGACGTCCTGGCTCACGGTCTCGCCGGAGCGGCGGTCGTGCACCCACACGGCATACACCCCCGCGTAGTCCAGCGACGAGACGGTGACGCCGACGAGGTGGGTCGGCGTGGTGATCGCCCAGTACTCCCACCGCTTGCGGCGCCCCCACCCTCGACGGCCGGTGCCGATGTGGCTCGTGTCGTGAAGCGGATGCCGGGTCCAGCCGACCGCGTCCGGGTTCAGCCGGCCGTCGGGCCCGCACAGGACGACGTCCGCCGTGATCTCCCGCTCGGTGACACGCATCGGTGCTCAGTCTCCCAACAGGTGGCGGACGTGGGCGTTGGTGAAGCGCCGACCCGGGTCGAGCCGATCGCGCACCGCCCGGAAGTCGTCGAATCTCGGGTAGAGCTCGCGCAGCCGCTCAGCCCCCAGGGTGTGCACCTTCCCCCAGTGCGGCCGGCCCTCGTGCTCGGCGACGATCGCCTCGAACGCGGCGAACAGCGGGCGGGGATCCATCCGGTGGTACTGGTGCACCGCGACGTAGGCGTTCTCCCGTTCGTGTGCCGTCGACAACCACACGTCGTCGGCCCCGACGAAACGCACCTCCACGGGAAAGGGCACCGGCGCGCGCGTGTGGTCGAACCACGCCCGCAGCTCGGTGAGCACCGCCTCCACCGAGGCGCGGGGCACGGCGTACTCGCTCTCGACGAAGCGCACCTCCCGTGAGGAGCAGAACACCTTCCACGAGTCGTCGGCGAACTCGCGCGCCCCGAGCACCCGGGCCGTCGCGCGGTTGACCACCGGCACGGATGCCGGCAGCGCCGCGGCCGCGCGGTTGATCACCGCGAACACCCGGTTCGCGAGGAGGTCGTCGTGGACCCGGGAGCGCCAGGTGGCGAGCGGGGGCGGTCCCTGACCGGGGCCGACCACGTCGTTACGCTTCACGAGCACCCGGTCGGTGTGCGGGAACCAGAGCAGGTCGAGGTGGTCGTGCGCGTCGGCCTCGGCCTGCACCCGTGGCAGCAGGTCGCGCAGGGCCTCCCCCGACTCCTTGGCGTGCAGCCGGAAGGCCGGGACACAGGCCAGCTCGACCTCGGTGACGACCCCGAGGGCACCCAGACCGACGGTCCCCGCGGCGAGGACCTCCGGCTCAGCGTCCGCCGAGCACACCAGCGTGCTGCCGTCGGCGAGCACGAGGGTCAGCCCGGTCACCGCGGCCGCGATGCC
The DNA here is from genome assembly GCA_035458265.1 of Ornithinibacter sp. GTDB lineage: Bacteria > Actinomycetota > Actinomycetes > Actinomycetales > Dermatophilaceae > Fodinibacter. The sequence goes on from DATIAB010000050.1 coordinate 1,589, forward strand.
CTGGCGCCTCGTGCCCGTGCCGTGGGTGCCCGTGGCGATCGCCCCCGAGATCGTCTGGCGGTCGACGTCACCGAGGTTGGGCAGGGCGAGTCCGAGGCGCTGGAGTGCCGGGTTGAGCACGTGGAGGGGTGTGCCGGCCAGCACCCTGACGCGGCCGCGCTCGCGGTCCACGCCCACGACCCCGCTCATCTCGTCGACGTGGAGCAGCAAACCGTCGGTCGCCACCAACGGGGTGAAGGAGTGCCCGGACCCGGCCACCCGCACACCCAGCCCGGCACGGGCCGCCACGCGGACGGCATCCGAGACCGCCTCGACGCTGCCCACGTGACGAACCTGCGCGGGCGAGGCCACGACGTTGCCGGCCCAGTTGCGCCAGCCACTCATCCGAAGTTCCTCCCCTCGCCCCGGTACGACGGCACGCTGTCGACGAGCCGCCCGCCGCTCACGAGGTGCACGGTGTCGAAGCGCTCGAGCAGCTCGCCGGCCTTGGCTCCTCGCATCCACACGCGGTTCCCGATGGCCAGTGCGTCGGCGTCCCCGCCGTGCAGAGGGGTCTGCACCTCCCCCGCGGCCTCGGTGCGCACCAGCGCCAGGCCCCGGCTCACCGGGCTCGGGACACGCGCCCACCCCGGCTCGCCGCTCGCGACGTAGCCCCCGCCGAAGGCCGTGACGAACCCCGGCGACGGTCGACGCACCACCGGCAGGGCGAAGGCCATCGCGGGGCGTGGGGAGAAGTCGTCGTAGCCGTCGAAGAGGGTGGGGGCGTACAGGCCCGACCCGGCGGCGAGCTCCGTCACGACCGGGTCGTCGGCGAAGCGGTGCAGGCTGCCCGTGCCCCCGGCGTTGACGAAACGCAGGTCCGTCTCGGGGCGCAGCGCCTCGACGATGGCGCGGCGCCTGCGCGCGACCTCGGGGAGCGACCGGCGCTTGAGGACGCGAAGGTGCGGCCCGGCATCCGGCAGCCCCGCGACCTGCGCGTCGTAGGTCATGACACCGCGCACCTCGAGCCCGACGCCGAGGGCGGCGCGCACGACCGCGAGGGCCTGCTCGGGGGTCCGCGTCGGTGAGCGGCGCACGCCGAGGTGCAGGCGCCCGACGCGCAGTGAGGCGTCGACGTCGAGGGCCACGCCGAGGCCGGCCACGGCGCCGCCGAGGGTGTCGCGCAGCCACCGCACGTGCTCGACGGAGTCGATGGTGACGGTGACCTCGGCGCGCAGCAGGTCGTCGGTCGCGACGGTGCGCAGGGCCTGCTCGTCGACCGACGGATAGGCGACGAAGACGTCACGCACGCCCGCGCTGACCAGCCAGACCGCCTCGGGCACGGCATACGCCATGACCCCGGCGAAGCCCGGGCGAGCGAGCACACGGTCGAGCAGGTGCCGGCAGCGCACCGACTTCGACGCAACCCTGATCGGCAGGCCACCGGCCCGGCGCACGAGGTCGTCGGCGTTGGCGTCGAACGCCTCGAGGTCGACCGCGACGAGCGGCGTGGGAAGGGCTGCCGTTGCGCTCTCCCACGGGTTCACGCCCCGACCCTACCCACCGCACCGTCCGGCAGGTCGGGGCTTGGGCCGCCATCCCTGCCGGCCGTGCACCGGGCACTGGTGCGAGACGTCGCCGGGACGGGGCGGAAGTGACCAACTGGTCGAATCTGCACCGCACCAGGGCGCCGGAGGTCAGCCGACGCGGGTGACGACTCCGGTGGCCAGCGAGCTCAGGGCGTCGCGGGCATCGCTCTCGGGCAGCTCGGCGAGCACCTCCTGCGCCCGGAGGGCCACGGCATACGTGTGCTCGCGCGCCCGGTCCATGGCGGGGTGCGCCCGCAGCAGCGCCAGCGCCTCGGCGAGCAGCGAGTCGTCGGTGAGGTCGCCGGTGAGCAGCGCTTGCAGCCGTGCGTCGGCGGGGTCCGTCGACGCGAGCACGTGGAGAACCGGCAGGGTGCGCTTGCCCTCGCGCAGGTCGGTGCCGGGCGTCTTGCCCGTCTCGTCGGCGTCGGACTCGATGTCGATGAGGTCGTCGGAGAGCTGGAAGGCGACACCGAGTCGCTCCCCGAACTCGCGCATCGTCTCGATCGTCGCCTCGTCACCACCCGAGAACATCGCCCCGTACCGTGCGGCCGTCGCGATGAGGACGCCGGTCTTGTCGGCGAGGACGGCCAGGTAGTAGTCGACGGGGTCAGTGCCGGCCGGGCAGGGGCGGGCGTCGCGGATCTGGCCCGAGCACAACCGCACGAAGGTCTGCGCCTGGATCTTGACGGCAGCCGGGCCGAGGTCGGCGACGATGTCGGATGCCGTGCCGAAGAGGAGGTCGCCGACGAGGATCGCGGTCGAGTTGCCGTAGGCCGCGTTGGCGCTGGGCGTCCCACGGCGCACGTCCGCCTCGTCCATGACGTCGTCGTGGTAGAGCGAGGCGAGGTGGGTCAGCTCGACGCCCGCCGCCGCTGCGACCACCTGCTCGTTGATGCCGTGCCCGAGCTCCGCCGCGAGCAGCGTCAGCAGCGGCCGGAACCGCTTCCCGCCGGCCGCCGTGAGGTGGGATCCTGCCTCGGCGATGAACGGGTCGTCGTGGTCGACGCGCGCGGCGATGAGCGCGTTGACGGCGGCGAGCCCGTCGGCCAGGCGCTGGCGCAACGGGTCGGACGCCCCCGGCAGCTCGAGCACCGACGGGGTGCCACGCTGTGCAGGGTGCGCCGCCACCGGCGTCACAGGAGGAACTCGGAGGCCGAGCTCGCGATGTCGAGGAGGAAGCCGGGCACGATGCCGAGCACGGCGGTCACGAGCACACCGACGGTGATGCCGATCGTCGACGGGATCGACGGAGCGAGCGCGACGACCTCGTCACCCTCCTCGGTGGAGGCCTCGGTGAAGTACATGAGCACGATGAGGCGGACGTAGACGAACGCCGTGACCGCCGAGGCCAGCACGGCGATGACGACGAGGACGACGCCACCCGTCCCAGCCTGCACGGCGGGGGCGAAGGCGGCGAACTTGGCCGTGAACCCGGAGGTCAGCGGGATGCCGGCGAACGCGAGCAGCAGGAAGGAGAACGCCCCCGCGACCACCGGGTGGCTGCGGCCCAGGCCCGCCCACTGGGAGAGGTGGGAGGCCTCCGAGCCGCCCTGGCGCACCATGGCGATGATGCCGAAGGCGGCCACGGTGGCGAAGCCGTAGGCGACGAGGTAGAACATCACGCCGCCGATCGCGGCCTGCGAGAACGCCAGGACGCCGACGAGGATGAAACCGGCGTGCGCGATCGAGGAGTAGGCGAGCAGGCGCTTGACATCGGTCTGGGTCACCGAGAGCACGGCACCGACGACCATCGTGAGGGCGGCGATCGCCCAGACCCCGTCCTGCCAGTCCCAGCGGCTCGCGCCGACACCGACGAACGCCACCCGCAGGATGACGCCGAAGGCAGCGAGCTTGGTGCAGGCAGCCATGAAGCCGGTGACCGGCGTGGGTGCGCCCTGGTAGACGTCCGGGGTCCACGAGTGGAACGGCACCGCACCGACCTTGAACAGCAGGCCGATGAGCACGAGCACGGCACCGGGCACGAGCAGGCCGTCGAGGTCGCTCGACTTCGCCGAGATCGCCGACGCGATGGCGCGCAGGTCGGAGGAGCCGGCGAAGCCGTACAGCAGCGCGGCCCCGAAGAGGAAGAAGGCGCTCGAGAACGCCCCGAGGAGGAAGTACTTCAGCGCGGCCTCCTGCGAGAGCAGGCGGCGACGGCGGGCCAGGCCCGTGAGGATGTACAGCGGCAGCGACAGGATCTCGAGGCCGACGAACATCGTGATGAGGTCGTTGGCCGTCAGGAAGACCATCATGCCGAGCACGGCGAACAGCGTCAGCGGGTAGACCTCGGACGTCGCGTACCCGGCGCGGGTGGCGACGTCCTCCTGGCTGGACCCGGGGGTGGATGCACCCATCGGCGTGAAGGCGTCGGGACCGACCCCGCCGAAGCGCTCCGCCATGATCAGGACACTCATCGCGGACAGGAGCAGCAGCGCCCCCATGAGGAAGACAGACACGCCGTCGATGACGACGGACCCCCCGAGGGTCACGGTCAGGGAGTCGCGGGTCCACACGATCAGCGCGACGAACGCCGCGAGCAGCGTCAACACGGCGAGGCCGACCTGGATGCCGTGGCGGCTGCGTCGGGGCGCGAACGCCTCGATGACGACGCCGATGAGGGCACCCGCGACGACGATGAGCATCGGCGCGATGGCGGCGTAGTCGACGTCGACGGCCGAGAACTCGGGGTTCACTTCTCACTCCCGGAGGCGATGGCGGGCGTCGGGTCGGAGACGCCGACGATCTGCAGCGTGCGGTCCACGGCGGGGTTGACCAGATCCAGCACCGGCTTCGGGAAGAAGCCGAGCAACAGGAACGAGGCGATGATCGGCGCGACGACGACCTTCTCCCGCCAGGACAGGTCGGGTGGCGCCACCCCGTCGGGGAAGGTCGGCTTCGGCCCGGTCATGACCCGCTGGTACATGAGCAGGATGTACAGGGCCGCGAGGACGATGCCGATGGCCGCGATGACGGCTGCCCAGGGGTAGTTCATGAAGGTGCCCTGCAGGACGAGGAACTCCGACACGAACGAGCTGAGGCCGGGCAGTGCCAGGCTGGACAGGCCGACGATCAGGAAGCTGCCGGCGAGCACCGGGGTGACCCGCTGCCAGCCGCCGTAGTCCGGGATCCGCTTGCTGCCGCGACGCGCCACGAGGAAGCCCGCGAGCAGGAACAGCCCGGCCGTGGAGAACCCGTGGTTGACCATGTACAGCGTCGAACCGGCGCCACCGACGCTCGTCAGGGCGAAGATGCCGAGCACGATGAACCCGAAGTGGCTGATCGAGGTGAACGCGATGAGGCGCATCATGTCGGTCTGGCCGATCGCGAGCAACGCCCCGTAGATCACCGAGATCACCGCGAGGGTGATGACGACCGGGGTCGCCCACTGCGAGGCCTCCGGGAAGAGCTGGAGGCAGAAGCGGATCATGCCGTAGGTGCCGACCTTGTCGAGCACGCCGACGAGGAGCACGGCCGTCGCGGGTCGCGCCTCGGTGGCTGCGTCCGGCAGCCAGGTGTGCACTGGCCACATCGGCGCCTTGACCGCGAACGCGATGAAGAAGCCGACGAACATCCAGCGCAACGCACCCGTTGAGGCATCGAGGTTGCCCGTGAGGTTCTCGACGAGGAAGCCCTCGGAGCCGCCCGGACCCGCGAAGTACACCGCGATGACCGACACGAGCATGACGAGCCCGCCCGCGAGGGAGAACAGGAGGAACTTCACCGCGGCGTACTGGCGCCGCGCCCCGCCGAAGAGCCCGATGAGGAAGTACACCGGGATGAGCATCGCCTCGAAGAAGACGTAGAACAGGAACACGTCGGTGGCCGCGAAGACCCCCACCATGAACGCCTCGAGGACGAGCATGAGGGCGAAGTAGCGCTTCTCGCGCGAGTGGCCCGCCTCGGTGACGTCGTTCCAGGCAGCGAGCAGGCAGATGGGCGTGAGGATCGCCGCCATGACGATGAGCGACAGGGCGATGCCGTCGACTCCGAGGGCGTAGGAGACACCGAACTGCGGGATCCACGGGTGGACCTCGGCGAGCTGGAACTGTTCGGTGGCGCCGTTGTCGAAGCGTGCCCAGGCGAGCAGCGCCAGGACGAGCGTCACCAGCGACGCGCCGAGCGCGATCGGCTTCGCCAGCCTGGCCGAGTCGCCCGGGAGCGCGGCCACGATGATCGCGCCGAGCAGCGGCACGACCATCATCAGGGTCAGCAGGGGCAGGGAGCTCACTGGATCACCCACAGGATGCCGAGGATGGTGACGACGCCGGAGAGCATCGTCAGGGCGTAGGACCGGGCATAACCGTTCTGCAGGCGTCGCATCCTCGAGGACAACCCGCCGCCGAGGGCGGCCAGGCCACCCGTGGCGCCGTCGATCCCCTTGGCGTCAGCGAAGACCAGGCCTCGGGTGAGGTGGATGCCGGGTCTCATGAACAGTCCTTCGTTGACGGCATCCTGGTAGAGGTCCTGACGGGCGGCACGGGTGAGCACCGAGCCGCGCGGCGCGACCTCCGGGACGACGTCCTTGGCGTAGCGCGCCCACGCCAGATAGGCACCGGCGGCGACGAGGGCCAGGGTCAGGCCCATGATGACGGGGACCGGAAGCACAGGGTGCTCCTCACCGTGCTCGCCGACGACCGGCTCGAGCCAGTGGGTGAACACCCCGGTGGGGCCGAGCGCCAGGCCGAGGAAGGCCGACCCGAGGGCCAGGACGATCATCGGGACGGTCATCGTGCGGGGCGACTCGTGCGGGTGCGCGTCATCGGCCCAGCGCCGCTCTCCGTGGAAGGTCATGAAGAACAGTCGCGACATGTAGAAGGCGGTGACCCCGGCGCCGATCATGGCGGCACCACCGAGCACCCACGGCTGCCAGCCCTCGCCGACGAAGGCAGCCTCGATGACCTTGTCCTTGGACCAGAAGCCGGAGAAGGGCGGCACTCCGAGGATGGCCAACCAGCCCAGGCCGAACGTCACCCAGGTGATCTTCATGACCGTGGACAGCCCGCCGTAGCGGCGCATGTTCACCTCGTTGTTCATGCCGTGCATGACCGAACCGGCCCCGAGGAACATCCCGGCCTTGAAGAAGCCGTGCGTCAGGAGGTGGAAGATCGCGAAGGCGTAGCCGACCGGGCCCAGTCCCGCGGCGAGCATCATGTAGCCGATCTGGCTCATCGTCGAGGCCGCGAGGGCCTTCTTGATGTCGTCCTTCGCGCAGCCGACGATGGCTCCGAAGACCAGGGTGATCGCACCGACGAGGGCAACGGCGAGCCGGGCGTCCGGCGTGGCGTCGTAGATGACGTTGGAGCGCACCACGAGGTACACGCCGGCCGTGACCATGGTCGCCGCGTGGATGAGCGCGGACACCGGTGTCGGGCCGGCCATCGCGTCACCGAGCCAGGACTGCAGGGGGAACTGCGCCGACTTGCCGCAGGCGCCGACGAGCAGCAGCAGGCCGATCGCGGTGATGGCGCCCTGGTTGGCGGCGGCGACCCCCTCGTTGACCGTGGCGTAGTCGACCCCACCGAAGGTCACGAACATGACCATGATCGCGATGGACAGGCCGAGGTCACCCACGCGGTTGACGAAGAACGCCTTGTTCGCGGCGCTGGCGTAGGCCGGGTTCCAGTTCCAGAAGCCGATGAGCAGGTAGGACGCGAGGCCCACCCCCTCCCAGCCGACGAACAGCAGGAGGTAGGAGTCCGCCAGCACGAGCAGCAGCATCGAGGCGATGAACAGGTT
>DATIAB010000051.1:0-3179 GCA_035458265.1 Ornithinibacter sp.
GCCGGTGTGGATGCCGTCACCGTGTCCGCCACGCGCGGCGTCGCCACCGTTCGGGGGTCACATCTCCCTGACCGCGACCGGCTCGAGGGCGCCATCCGCTCGGCCGGGTATGAGCCGGCCGCCCCGCAGTGGCTCACGCGCGACCGCGCGGTGTGGCGCACGGTCGGTGTGGCCGTCGTCGCGGTTGCGGTCCTCGCCTGGGCCGTCACCCGGCTCGGACCGCTCGACGTGACCTCGAGCCTCATGGACCCCTCGCGAGGCGGTCTGCTCGTCGTGCTGGCCCTCGGCCTGGCCGCGGGGGTGTCGACCTGCATGGCGATGGTCGGCGGCCTCGTGCTGGGCTTCTCCGCCGCGCACACGGCATCCCTCGCTGAGTCGGGGCAGCAGAGTGCCCTGCCGTTCCGCGTCCGGATGCGACCCCAGCTCGCGTTCAACGCCGGCCGGGTCATCGGCTTCGGGGTGCTCGGTGCCCTGCTCGGAGCGATCGGGTCGACGATGAGCCCGCCGACGCGCGTGCTCGCCGTGCTCGTGCTCGGCGTCGCCGTCGTGATGTTCCTGCTCGGGGTCCGCCTCACGGGCATCTCCCCACGGGTGGCGGCCTGGTCGCCGCGGCTTCCCGGCGGGCTCGCGCGCGGCCTGGGCATCGACACGGCGACGCAGCGCTCCTACAGCCACACGCGAACCGCTCTCATCGGTGCCGCCACCTTCCTCCTGCCGTGCGGCTTCACCCAGGCCGTCCAGCTCTACGCGCTGTCGACGGCCTCACCGGTGACGGCAGGGGTCATCATGGCGACCTTCGCGCTGGGCACGGCGCCCGGGCTGCTCGCCCTGGGCTCGGTGCCCGAGCTGACCACCGGGGCACGCCAGGCCACCGTGCTCCGCGTCGTCGGGGTCGTCGTGCTCGCCTTCGGCCTGCTCAACGTCTCCAGCGGGCTCAACCTCCTGGGGGTCGCAGGGCTGGGAGGTGGGTCGGCCGTGGCAGGCGCGCGCACGGCATCCGCCAACGTGACTGTCGCAGAGGGCGTCCAGACCGTGCGCATGACGCAGAACCCGCGTGGCTACGAGCCGGCCGACACCGTCCTGTACGCCGGGCTTCCCACCCGCTGGGTCATCGAGGGCACGTCCCCGTTCGACTGCAGTGCCTTCGTGCGGGTGCCAGCCCTCGACCTCGAGGTCGACCTGGCGATGGGGCCGAACACCGTCGACCTTCCTGCCCTGGACACGGGCGAGGTGCCGTTCACCTGTGTGATGGGGATGTACTCGGGGACCCTCGTGGTCATCGACCCGCCGGACGGCATCTCCTGAACGCCTCCGTCAGTGCCGCGACCTGAGTGATCTCAGGGTCGACTCAGGGTCGGTCTCAGGTGTGACCCCGATGACCGCGGACCCCTGCGCCCGGCAGGGTTCTCCCCATGATCACTGTCAGCTCGCTCACCAAGACCTACGGCGGCTTCACGGCCGTCGACGACGTCTCCTTCACCGCGCAGACCGGCCGCGTCACGGGCTTCCTCGGCCCGAACGGGGCCGGCAAGTCGACCACCATGCGGATCATGGTCGGCCTCACCCCGGCCTCGACCGGGACCGCACTCATCGACGGCCGCCGGTTCGTCGACCTCCCCAACCCCGGAGCCGAGGTCGGTGTCCTCCTCGACGCCTCCGCTCAGCACGCCGGGCGCACCGGCCGCGAGATCCTCACCATCGCCCAGCGCACCATGGGCCTGCCGCGCACCCGCGTGCAGCAGATGCTCGAGCTCGTGAGCCTCACCGACGAGGAGGCCGACCGGCGAGTGCGCAACTACTCCCTCGGGATGCGTCAGCGCCTCGGCATCGGCACCGCGCTGCTCGGCGACCCCCACGTCCTGATCCTCGACGAGCCCGCCAACGGCCTGGACCCGGCCGGCATCCGCTGGATGCGTGACCTCCTGCGCGGCTACGCCGACCGGGGCGGCACCGTCCTGCTCTCCTCGCACCTCCTGCACGAGATCGAGGTCATCGCCGACGACCTCGTCGTCATCGGCAACGGCAGGATCGTCGCGCAGGGCACCAAGGCCGACCTGCTCGCCTCCGCAGGCACCGTCGCCAGGGCCCGCGATGCCGCCACCCTCGCCGCGGCGGTGGAGCGTGGCGGGCACCCCGTCACCGTCCACACCGACGGCAGCATCCACACCGAGGCCACCACCGAGCAGGTCGGGGAGGCGGCGCTCGCCGCGGGCCTGGCCCTGACCGAGCTCCGCGCCGCCGACGGCGCCGGGCTCGAGGAGATGTTCCTCGAGCTCACCGCAGACACCCAGCGCGAAGGAGCAGCAGCATGAGCACCACCGTCCTCGACCCGACCTCGACCACCGACACGGTGAGTCGCGTCACCGGCCAGCACGCGGCATCCCCCGGCATCCCCCTGACCCGACTCATCGCGGTCGAGCTGCGCAAGATGTTCGACACCCGGTCCGGGTTCTGGCTCATGGCGAGCATCGTCATCACGAGCGTCCTCGCGACCGCGGCGCTCATCGTCTTCGCCCCCGACGACGAGCTGACCTTCGACAACTTCGCCGCCGCGATCGGTGCACCGATGACGGTCATCCTGCCGATCATCGGCATCCTCGCCGTGACGAGCGAGTGGAGCCAGCGCAGCGGCCTCACGACCTTCACCCTCGTGCCGCACCGCGGTCGGGTCATGGGTGCGAAGTTCATCGCCGCCGTCGCGGTCGGCATCGTCGCGATGTTCATCGCGCTCGTCGTCGGCACGCTCGGAACCCTGGTGGGCAGCACCATCACCGGCCTGGACCCGGTGTGGAACAGCTCGGTGGCGGACTTCCTGTACATCGTGCTCGGCAGCGTGCTCGGGATGATGTTCGGCTTCATGCTCGGCGTGGTCATCCGCAACTCCGCCGGCGCGATCGTCGCCTACTTCGTCTACACCCTCGTGCTGCCGCCGCTCCTCGGCCTGCTCGCGATGAACCAGCAGTGGTTCGCCGACCTGCAGCCGTGGGTCGACTACAGCTTCGCCCAGATGCCCCTCTTCGAGGGTGGGCTGAGCAGCGAGCAGTGGCAGCAGCTGGCCGTGTCCGGCACGCTCTGGTTCCTCGTTCCCCTGGCTGTCGGTCTGGTCGTCGTCCGCCGCGCCGAGGTCAAGTAGATCCGCCGCACCTCTGAGTCCGCGGGCCGGTCAGGGTGGCAGGTGG
>DATIAB010000052.1:0-8063 GCA_035458265.1 Ornithinibacter sp.
CCACCATCGCGGAGTAGATCGCCGTGTTCGACAGCTGGGCGAGGGTCTGGTCGGTCATCGACGTCCTTCGAGTGCGGTCAGGAGATGCTCGATCTCGGCGGGCATCCCGTCGTCGTCGTCCTTGGCCAGGCCGCCGACGGACACCAGCGTACGACCCGGCTCCGCCCCCGGCCCAACCCGCACGAACACCCTTCGACGACGGATCACGAGCGACGCGACGAGCCCGGCCAGGCTCGCGAGTGCCGCGACCAGCGTGAGGCTCTTGCCCGGGTCGGTGCGGATCGAGAGGCCCGCGAAGCGCTCCACCTCGTCGAAGGTGATCGACCCGCGGTCGCCGGGCAGCTCGAACGTCTGCCCTGGGCGCAGCAGGATGCGCAGCTGGTCGGTGCCGTCCTTCGCGGGTATCGCCGTCATCGCCTCGGTGTCGAGCGAGTAGACGGACTGCGGTCGGCCGCTCGGGAAGAGGTCACCCTCGAACGCCGTGAGCGCCAGCTGGGGGTCGAGCGCGTCGGGGAAGAGCGATCGGGGACCCTGGTCGTCGATGATGCCCGTCGGCAGGAAGAACCCCGCGAAGCCGAGCTGCTGCGGGGAGGCGCCGGGTACCTTGACGGCGCCGACAGAGGTGTAGAAGTTGTCCTGCGGCAGGAACGGCGTCGCGTCGCTGTAGATCACCGTGCCCTCGGCGTCGCGAACGGTGATGACCGGGGCGTAGCCGTTGCCGAGGAGGAAGACGGTGCCGTCACCGGTCTCCAGCGGGTGGTTGACCCGGATCGACCGCTCCTCGCTGGTGCCCTCGGCGTCGGTGAACGTCGTCGTGGCCTCGAAGTCGCGCGGTGCCCCGAACTGCCCCTGGCCCTGGGTGTCGGTCTCGAACTCGACGCGCAGGTCGTCCAGGCGGAGCGTGAAGGGCTCGAGGTCGTTGACGTCGACCCACGGGCCGGGGCTGAAGGTGTCGTAGCGCGAGAGGGTGTTGGCGAAGGTCTTGCCGACGGGAAGGATCACGTCCCCCTTCCACCCGAGCAGGTGACCCCATCCGACGCCGACGAGGATGCCGATGAGGGCGACGTGGAAGAGCAGGTTCCCGGCCTCACGCAGGTAGCCCTTCTCGGCGGAGAGCGTCTCGCCGTCGTGGGCGTGCACCCGGTAGCGCCGGCCACGCAGCGCGGCCCGCAGCACCTCGCGAACCGCGTCCGGGTCGCCCTCGACCTCGACCGAGTCGTGGGCGGCGAGGCGGTCGAGCCGACGCGGTGCCTTCGGCGGGGCCGAGCGCACCTGGTGCCAGAGGATCTTCGTGCGTGGCAGGACACAGCCGATGAGCGAGACGAAGAGCAGGAGGTAGATCGCGGCGAACCACGGCGAGGCATAGACCTCGAAGAAGCCGAGGCGGTCGAGCACCGGGCCGGCGGTCGGGTGGTCGGCGATCCACTGCGTGGTGCGAGCCGGGTCGATGGAGCGCTGCGGGAAGGTCGACCCGGGGATGGCGCCGATCGCGAGGAGCAGCAGGAGGAACAGGGCCGTCCGCATGCTCGTCAGCTGCCGCCACATCCACCGCAGCCACCCGATCGCCCCGAGACGCGGCTGGGCGATGCCCGTGCCGGCGCTCACAGCGACACCGTGAAGTTGTCGACGAGCTCGGCCTGGAGCCAGGTGTTGAGGTCCTGCCACAGCCCGGTGACCATGAGCAGGCCCACGAGCACGAGCATCACCCCACCGAAGACCTGGATGGTGCGCTGGTGACGGCGCAGCCAGCCCGAGGCACGCCCCGCACGGTCGAGCCCGGCGGCGATGAGGATGAAGGGCAGCCCGAGCCCGAGTCCGTAGGCCGTGGCGAGGACCACACTGCGACCCACCTGGGGGTCGGCCGTCGCGCTGGCCATGACGAGGACCGCGGCCAGGGTCGGGCCGGTGCAGGGGGCCCAGCCGAGGGCGAACACCGCTCCGAGCAGGGGCGCTCCGGCCAGCCCGGCGCGCGGCCGCCAGGCGATCTTCGCCTCCCGCTGCCCCCCGACACCGAGGAAGACCAGCCCCATGACGATGACGACGACTCCACCGAGGCGCATGAGCAGGGTGCGGTGCTCGATGAGCGCGCGCCCCGCGGTGGTCACGAAGATGGCACCGAGCACGAAGACGAGGGTGAAGCCGAGGACGAAGAGCAGTGCCCCGGTGACGATCCGGCTCCGCGAACGGTCTGCCAGCGGCTCACCCGTCAACCCGCTGACGTAGCCGAGGAAGCCGGGAACGAGCGGCAGCACGCAGGGGCTGGCGAACGAGACGAGCCCGGCGAGCGCGGCGACGGCGATCGCCAGCGGAAGCGCTCCTCCGGTGACCGTGTCCGTGGCGGCGGTCAGGGCGACGGCAGGGTTCACGAGGCGGCGTCGGCCGGGCTCGCACCGGCGACGACGTCGTCGACCAGGCCCCGCAGGGTGCTCGCGGAGACCGGGCCGTTGACCCGTGCGGCGATCCTGCCCTCGCGGTCGAGGACGAGGGTCGTGGGAACCGTCGGCGCCTTGCCCTGCAGGGCGAGGATCGTGACGCCCGACTCGTCGGACAGGCTCGGGAAGGTGATGCCGGCCTTCTTCGTGAACGCCAGACCCCGGGCGGCGTCCTCGCGGAAGTCGATGCCCATGAACTTCACGGGCGCACCCTGCGCCTCCAGCTCGGACCACACCTTCTGCAGCTCGGGCGCCTCGGCGACACACGGCGCACACCACGAGCCCCACACGTTGACCACGAGCACGTCGCCACGGGCCGAGGCGCTGTCCCAGGCCGTGCCGTCGAGGAGGGTCCCCTCGAGCTCGACGGGCTCGGCGCGGTCAGCCTCCGGGATGGTCTCGACGGCCCCGTCCCCCGAGACGTAGCCCTTCTGGTCTCCGGCCTTGGCCTGCTCGGCAACCGAGTTCGGGTCACTGGTGCAGGCTGCGGTGCCCAGCAGCAGCACCGCCGCGACCAGGCACCCGGCTCGCCGGGTGAGGAAACGAGAGGTCATGCGCCCGCCCCGGGCTGGGCCTGGTCGAGCAGCGCTGCCGCGGGCTCGCTGTAGGACAGCGACAACAGCTCGTCGCCGAGGAAGGTCAACGACGTCAGCGAGGCGAGGGCACACTCACGGTTGGCAGGGTTGTGCCAGAGCGGCCGGCCCTCGGTGGCCAGGCGGATCATCCAGATCGGGGCCTGGTGGCTGACGATGACCGCCTCGTGCCCCCGGGCCGCGGCGCGGGCGTCGACGATCGCGAGGCGCATCCGCTCGACGATCTCGACATAGGGCTCACCCCACGACGGCCGGAACGGGTTGAGGAACTTGGGGTACAGGCGCGGGTGCCTCAGCAGCCCGGAGCCGCCGGCGACCGGCAGACCCTCGAAGGCGTTGCCCGCCTCGATGACCCGCTCGTCGATCGTGATCTCGACGTCGTGGCCCTCCGAGACCGGCACCGCGGTCTCACGGGCCCGCTCGAGGGGGCTGGAGACGACGTGGGTGATGTCGTGGTCGCCCAGGTGCTCGGCGGCCAGCTCGGCCATGTCACGACCGAGCGCTGACAGGTGGTAGCCCGGCAGCCGGCCGTAGAGCAGCCGGTGAGGGTTGTGGACCTCGCCGTGTCGCAGCAGGTGCACGACGGTGCGCTGCGGGTCGTCGCCACCGGTACCAGCGGTGCCAGCGGCTCGGGGAAAGGTCGTCATGCCCGCGATTGTCGCAAACCCGGCTGGACGCCCGGTCACCGCTCCCGGGTCGCGGACCGCTCAGCGGACCGCTCAACTGACTGCTCAGCGCACTGCTCGGCGGACCGGTCAGCGGACCGCTCACAGGTCGCGGTGCATCTCCTGCTCGACGGCATCCTCGCGGTCGGCCCGCCGAAGGTGCAGCAGGGCGAGCAGGAGCCCACCCCAGATCACGAGGACGGAGATGACGAGCATCACGATGGCTGGGGTGCTCACGAGCCGCTCCTTCCGGTGGTGTCCGGCTCCGGTTGGGCCACGTCGCCGACGTCCATGCGTGTCTCGGGGCGCCAGTGAACTCGCGCGATGACGAAGCCTGCGACGGCCACCAACGCGGCCGCGAGCCACCCGAACACCACGAGCATCCACTGCGGGTAGCCGCCGTAGGGCTCCTGGATCACGGCCCAGAGCTCTCGGACGAGGATGAACGCCAGGACGAGCGGCGTCACCGTGGAGACGAGCACGATCCACCATCCGCGGACCGGCACGGAGCCGTCCCGGTTGAGGTGGTCCCGCAGCCGGGGCAGGGCCCGCACTCCCCACGCGACGACGACCATGCTGACCACCGCCACGAGCAGGATGCCGAACCGGTTGATGAAGTGGTCGAGGATGTCCAGGACGTAGATCCCGCTCGTCGTGCTGAACCCCAGGAGGCTGAGCAGCGCGCACGGGATCGTCACGGCGAGGGTGGCTCTGAGCCGGCTCGTCTCGAACTTGTCACGCACCGCGGAGATGACGACCTCGAGCACGCTGACGAGCGAGGTGAAGCCGGCCATGACGAGCGAGGCGAAGAACAGCACCCCGATGACGGCCCCGGCGGGGGCCTCGTTGACGATCGTGGGGAAGGCGATGAACGCCAGGCCGATCCCCGATGTCGCCACCTCCCCGACGCCCACCCCCGCGGCCTGCGCCATGAAGCCCAGGGCGGCGAAGACCCCGATCCCTGCGAGCAGTTCGAACCCCGAGTTCGACAGCCCGACGACGAGGGCGGAGCCGGACATGTCGGTGTGCCGGCGCACGTACGAGGAGTACGTGATCATGATGCCGAACCCGATGGACAACGAGAAGAAGATCTGACCGTAGGCCGCGGCCCACACCGCAGGGTCACCCAGCGAGGACCAGTCCGGGGCGAAGAGTGCGTCCAGCCCCTGCCCCGCCCCCGGTAGCCTCAGCGCCTGGATGACGAGGAACGTGAAGGCCACGATGAGCACGGGGATGAAGACGACGGAGGTGGCCCCGACACCGCGGCTGACCCCCAATGCCATCACGGCGACCAGGGCGACCCAGACGATGGCCAGCGGCACCAGCACCTGCGGCACGAACTCGAGCGTGACACCCGGGTCTCCCGCCTGCAGGAAATCACCGAAGAAGTAGGCGTCGGGGTCATCGCCCCACGCCTGGGAGAAGGAGAAGAACGTGTAGCTGAGTGCCCAGGCGATGACCGCTGCGTAGTACACCGCGATCATGAAGCAGATCCCGACCTGCCACCAGCCCAGCCCCTCGGTGCGCCGGGACAACCGCGCGAACGACAGGGGCGCGGACCCCCGGTACTTGTGCCCGAGCGCGTACTCGAGGAGCAGGAACGGGATTCCCGCGGTCAGCAGGGCGACGAGGTAGGGCAGCATGAACGCCCCTCCCCCGTTGTCGTAGGCCACGTAGGGGAACCGCCAGATGTTGCCGAGACCCACGGCGGACCCGATCGCGGCGAGGATGAAGACACGCCTGCCCGAGAACGCCCCGCGCCGCGCCTCGGCCCGCTCGATCCCCTCGTCGTGTTCCGTCGTCGCACTCATCGGACCTCCCGGAGCAGTCAGGTGTCCAGGCCAGCATCCCGCGACCCGGCGCAGAGCGCCACCCGTCAGCGGCGCGTGGTCGCCACCGAGGCCGCTGCTCGGGCCGCCCCCGGCAGCGCTGCGAGGACGTGCTCGACAGCGGCATCGTCGTGTGCTCCCGAGACGAACCACGACTCGAACGCGCTCGGCGGGAGGTAGACCCCGGCATCCAGCATGGCGTGGAAGAAACGACCGAAGGCCGCGGCATCCTGATCTCGCGCGTCGTCGTACGTGCGCACCGCTCCCTCACGGAAGAACACCGAGAACATCGACCCCGCCCACTGCACGCGGTGCGGCACCCCGGCATCCGACAAGGCGGCGGATGCCGCGTCGGCGATCGTGCGCGAGACCTCACCGAGGCGCGTGTAGAGGGCGGCGTCGCAGGCGCGCAGGGTCGCGAGCCCCGCGGCCGTCGCGACCGGGTTCCCGGACAGGGTGCCCGCCTGGTAGACCGGTCCGTCGGGAGCGAGCAGTGCCATGACGTCAGCACGCCCCCCGAAGGCGGCCGCGGGGAAGCCGCCTCCCATCACCTTGCCGAAGGTCATGAGGTCGGGGGTGACCTCCACCCCTTCGTGGCCCCACCAGCCCGCCCGGCTGACCCGGAACCCGGTCATCACCTCGTCGGAGACGAGGAGGGCCCCGTGGGCCGCGGTGACACGGCGCAGGGCCTGGGTGAACCCGGGATCGGGGGGCACGACCCCCATGTTGCCCGCAGCCGCCTCGGTGATCAGGCAGGCGATCTCGCTGCCCCGGGCCGCGAAGACGGCGTCGAGCGCCGAGACGTCGTTGTACGGGAGCACGATGGTCTCCGCGGCCATCTCGGCGGGAACCCCGGCCGAGTCCGGCAGGGCGAAGGTGGCCAGCCCCGAACCGGCGCTCACGAGCAGCGAGTCGACGTGCCCGTGGTAGTGCCCGGCGAACTTCACGACGAGGCTGCGCCCGGTGTAGCCGCGGGCCAGCCGGATGGCGCTCATCGTCGCCTCGGTGCCGCTGGAGACCAGGCGCACCTGGTCGACGGGGTCGACGCGGGCGACGATCTCCTCGGCCAGCAGCACCTCGTTCTCCGAGGGGGTCCCGAAGCTGAAGCCACGCGAGGCGGCGGCGTGGACGGCATCCATCACGTCGGGGTGTGCATGGCCGAGGATCATCGGCCCCCAGCTGCACACCAGGTCGACGTACTCGTGGCCGTCGACGTCGGTGAGCCGGGCACCACGGCCGCTGGCCATGAACCGCGGCGTCCCCCCGACCGCGCGGAAGGCACGCACCGGCGAGTTGACCCCACCCGGCGTCACCGCGCGGGCTCGGGCGAGGAGGGCCGAGGATGCCGGGGCAGCACTCTCGCCGGGCACGGTGCGGGTGTGGTCGGACGTCGGGTCGGTGGTCACCGGCCCATTGTCCGTCACGCGACGTCAGGACGTGGTGACGGCCCCGCGCATCGTGGGGTCGGCCGCGTAGGCGTCGCGCACGATCTGCATCGTGGCACCGAGGGCTGCGAACTGATCGGTGGTGAGGACGTCGATGAGATGCCGTCGCACGCTACCGACGTGGGCGACGGCAAACGCATCGAGGGAGTCGCGGCCACCCTCGGTGAGGCGAAGGAGCACCCCACGGCCGTCGTCGGGCGCCGGGGTCCGGCGCACCCAGCCGCGTCGCTCGAGGCGCGCCGCCGTGTGCGTCACCCTGCTCCTCGACTGCACGATGAACGCGGCCACTGCCGACATGCGCATCTGGGCATCGGGCGCCTCCGAGAGCATGGACATCAGCTCGTACTCGGGCAGGCTGATGCCGACGTCCTGGAGGTCGCGGTCGAACGCGACGATCAGCTCTCGTGACGCCCTCAGGTAGGCCCGCCAGGACACCTGCTCGTCGTCGGTCAGCCATCGCACCACGTCGCCCCCGCCGTCCCCCCGCATCTCGTCGGCCCTCGTGTCGTCAGTCATCGCTGCCTCGCTCATGCCACCTCCCCATGGGTCAATCTGTTCATCGTGGCACGGCTCCACGGCCGTCCGTGGGTGGTTTCTGCTTCCATCTGGACACCTGCCCAGACGGGTCCGGCCCGGGTCGCCGGGACGGTCAATGGCTGATGGAGTCCACATGCTGAGACGTGGGAATGAGCGGGGCGGCGCCATTGGTTGAAGGGACAACTAGCAAGTGCTAGACCCCAACGAAGGAGATCCCATGAGCATCGCCACCAGCACCCTGAACGGACTCACCACCGGCACCTGGGCCATCGACCCCACGCACTCCGAGGTGGGCTTCGTGGCCCGCCACCTCATGGTCACCAAGGTCCGCGGCGCGTTCGCGGATGTCGCCGGCACCGTCGAGGTCGCCGACGAGCTCGCCGACAGCGTCGCCACGGTGACCATCCAGACGGCATCCGTCGCCACCGGCACCGCCGACCGCGACGCCCACCTGCGCGGCACCGACTTCTTCGACGTCGACACCTTCCCCGAGATCACCTTCGTGAGCACCTCGTTCGACGGCCAGACCCTCGTGGGCGACCTCACGATCAAGGGCGTCACC
>DATIAB010000053.1:0-2888 GCA_035458265.1 Ornithinibacter sp.
TTGTCGGGAGCGTCGCGGGCGCGGCGTGACCGGGGAGCGAAGGTCGTCCGCCCACACCCCCGGGCGGCACGGCAGCAGCGCTGGCCCGAGAATGGATACGAGCAGCACACGTCATCGCCCCGGCCCGCAAGGGCCGGGGCACACGACGCCGGGTGAACCGGCAGACCGATCAGGGTGAAGCACTGATGAGTGACCTCCACGTCTACGACACGACGCTGCGCGACGGCGCTCAGCAGGAGGGGCTCAACCTCTCCGTGGCCGACAAGCTCGCCATCGCGTCGCACCTCGACGAGCTGGGGGTCGGCTACATCGAGGGTGGGTGGCCGGGGGCCAACCCCAAGGACACCGAGTTCTTCGCCCGCGCGACGCGAGACCTCCACCTGCACAATGCGACGCTCGCGGCCTTCGGCGCCACCCGCCGGGCCGGTGGCCGGGCCTCGACCGACCCCCTCGTGCGGGCGCTGCTCGACTCCCGGGCCCAGGTCGTCACCCTCGTCGCGAAGTCGCACACCGGTCACGTCGAGCGTGCGCTGCGCACCACGCTGGCCGAGAACCTGGAGATGATCCGCGACACCGTCTCGTTCCTGCGAGCCGAGGGGCGCCGGGTCTTCCTCGATGCCGAGCACTTCTTCGACGGCTACGCCACCGATCGTGCGTACGCCCTCGAGGCGGTGCGGGTGGCGGCCGAGTCCGGTGCCGAGGTCATCGCCCTGTGCGACACCAACGGCGGGATGCTGCCCGACCAGGTCGCCGACGTCGTGCGAGACGTCGTGGTGAGCACCGGCGCGCGGATCGGCATCCACTGCCACAACGACACCGGCTGCGCCGTCGCCAACTCGATGGCCGCCGTCGACGCCGGCGCCACGCACATCCAGGGCACCGTCAACGGCTACGGCGAGCGCACGGGCAACGCCGACCTGCTCACCGTCGTCGCCAACCTCCAGCTCAAGAAGGGCTTCGAGCTGCTCGAGCCGCACCGGCTCCAGGAGTCGACCCGCATCGCGCACGCGATCGCCGAGGTGACCAACGTGCCTGCCTACTCACGCCAGCCCTACGTCGGGTCCAGTGCCTTCGCGCACAAGGCCGGACTGCACGCGAGCGCCATCAAGATCGACCCTGACCTCTACCAGCACATGGACCCCAAGCACGTGGGCAACGACATGCGAATGCTGGTGTCGGACATGGCCGGACGCGCCTCCATCGAGCTGAAGTCGCGCGAGCTCGGCTTCGACCTCGACCCCGCCGACGAGGCGGACGCCGGCACCCTCGCCAGGGTGCTGCGCGCCGTCAAGGACAAGGAGCTGCGCGGCTACACCTTCGACGCCGCCGACGCGAGCTTCGAGCTGCTGCTGCGTCGTGAGGTCGACGGTGCCCTCCCCGTGTTCTTCGACGTCGAGTCCTGGCGCGTCATCACCGACGCCCGCGGGGAGGATGACGCCCTCTCCGAGGCCACGGTCAAGCTGAGCGCCGCGGGGGAGCGGGTCGTGCAGACCGGCGAGGGGAACGGGCCGGTCAACGCGCTCGACCACGCGCTGCGTGCGGCCCTCGCCGCGGCCTACCCGGAGATCGGCCACCTCGAGCTCATCGACTACAAGGTACGCATCCTCGATGCCGCCCACGGCACGGATGCCGTGACCCGCGTGCTCATCGAGACCTCCGACGGCACCACCTCGTGGATGACCATCGGGGTCGCCGCGAACATCCTCGAGGCGTCGTGGGACGCCCTCGTCGAGTCGGTCACCTACGGACTCGTGCGTGCGGGCGTCGCCCCCCGCTGACGCCGCGCCGCGCTCGCCACGAGTGCGGCCCCAGCGATGACCGAGTGCGGAGTCAGGAGTCCTCCGCCGACTCAGGGGCGCATACGGCCCTGAGTCGGCGAGCTGCTCCTGACTTCGCGGACGTGGTGACCGGCTCGAGGACGGCCAGGAGGCGGTGGCGCAGGGCGGTGGACCGCGAAGCGAAGGCACGCTGCGCCTCGACGTACGCGGACTTCCCCTCGGGGGTCTCGATCGGCACGGGGTCGTAGCCGAGGCCGCGCAGGTCGTACGGCGACGCGCGCATGTCGAGCACCCGGATCTCTCGCGCGAGGTCGAACGCATCGACCACCAGGTCGCTCGGCACGAGGGGGGTCAGCTTGAACGCCCACTTGTAGACGTCCATCCCGGCGTGCAGGCACCCGGGCTGCTCCATCGCCACCTGGCTCTCGCGGGTCGGTCGCAGCGCGTTGCGCGGCCTCGCCGACTCGGTGAAGAACCGGTAGGCGTCGAAGTGGGAGCACCGGATGCCGTGCGCCTCCACCACCGCGTCGGTGCCGGCACGACCCAGGCGAAGCGGCCACCCCGCGTGCCGCACGTCGTCAGCGGAGATGCCGTGCACCATCGCCCACTCGTGCAGGCCGAAGCAGCCGAGCTGCGCCGGCCGTGACACGGTCGCGGACAGCAGGTCCCTCACGAACCCGCGGGCCGACCCGCGGGCGGCGACGAAGGCGCCGACGTCCAGGCGCACGGCATCCGACTCAGTTCGATAGTGCGCCCACTGCGCGCGCGGGAGGTGCCCGGCATCCGCGAGGACGACACCCGCGCCGGGGTGCCAGCGGCGCAACCGCGCGGGGGAGTTGTTGTAGTAGCGGAAGAGGAAGTCCTCGATGGGGTGGGTACGACCGCCCGACCACCGCTCGCGGTGCGCTGCCGTGGCCGCATCGACGCGCTCCTCGTGGGCAGTCTCGAGGGCGCGCCACACCTCGGGGGCCAACACGCGGGACGTCACCTCACCACGGTACCTACGCGACGGCAGCGGTCCCCTTCGGGGAGGGGCCGTAGCGGTTGTCCGCGCGGCTGTCGATGACGGCCATGACGAGGAGGGCGACGACCCCGACGACGGGCACGAGG
>DATIAB010000054.1:0-5761 GCA_035458265.1 Ornithinibacter sp.
GTCGCGTAGTCGGTGCACTTGACGTCGGTGCGACCGTCGAGGCAGGCCGTGATCGGGGTGTTCCAGTAGGCGACCTGGGAGAAGTACTCCTCGTCCTCCGCGTGGAAGATCTCGCAGTGGTCCGGGTTCACGGTCTCGGCGCAGGCCTTCTGGTTCGCGGGGGCCTCACCGAACCACTCGGCGATCGCGGCGTTGGTCGTCGGCGACACGATGTGGTCGATGAACTTGTAGCCACAGGTCTTGGCCTCGCTCTTCGCGCTGACCATCCAGGTGTCCGACCAGCCGGTCGAGCCCTCCTTGGGGAGCACGACGGCGACGGGGGCCTTCTCGGCCTGGGCGAGGTTGGCGATGACCTGCCAGGTGGTGCCGACGGTCGAGGATCCGGCCTTGAACGCCTGGATCTGCTTGAGGTAGTCCGACCAGTACTCACCGACGTGCTCGCTCTGCGCCTTGAGCAGGTCCACGGCCGCGGCGAGCTGGGTCTCGTCGAGGGCGTAGGGGTCCTTGATGCCGAGCTCGGGCTTGGTCGCCTTGAGGTAGAGGGCCGCATCCGCGATGTAGATCGGGGAGTCGTATGCCGTGACCTTGCCGGTCTGTGCGCTCGCCTGGTCGAACACGACGCCCCAGCTGTCGGGGGCGGGGGTGACCTGCTCGGTGTTGTACATCAGCAGGTTGGCGCCGCGGCCGTGCGGGACGCCGTACATCTGGCCGTTGACCGAGTTCCACGACTGGTCCTTCAGCGAGGCGAAGATGTCGGGGTAGTTCGTGACGAGGTCGGTGTTCACCGGCTCGACGTCGCCCGCTGCGATGAGGCGCAGGGTGGCGTCACCCGACGCGGACACGACGTCGTACTGGCCGGTGCGCATGAGCTGCACGGCCTCGTCCGAGGTGCCGAACGTCTTCACGGTGACCTCGCAGCCGGTCTCCTTCTCGAAGGGGGTGACCCAGTCGACGGCCGGGTCGGTGGAACCGTCCTCGACGTAGCCGGGCCAGGCGAGGACGCTGACCTTGCCCTCTGGGGTGCCGAGGGCCGACATCGGCTTGAGGTCCGGGACCTCGAAGCCGCCGGCGGCCGTGGCGGTGCTCTCGGAACCGGAGTCGCTGTCGGAACCGCAGGCCGCGAGGGCCAGGGCCACGGCGGCCACTGCGGCGCCGACGCGGAGGGTGTGGGTGGTGCGCACGATGTCTCCTTGGGGACTTGCGAGGGGTGGGGTGTTGTTCAGTTGTGTGACGGGATCTCGATGACGTGGCGCGGGGCCCAGAGCAGGTCGACCGGAGCCCCCCGGACGGCGCCTTCTGGTGGGTTGCGTCGGCCGTTCTGCTCCAGCACGACCAGGCGCCCTCCGGCGGCCAGGTCGACGACGTAGCGGGTCACGGGCCCGGCGTAGACGACCTCGGCGATCGTGCCGGGAGCACGCACCGCACCGTCCTCGGCCGAGGCGCCCGGCGACTCGAGGTGGATCTTCTCGGGGCGGATGCCGAACGAGCCGTCCCGCCCGAGGACCGCGCGAGCGGCATCCCCGGCGAGGAGGTTCGAGGTACCGACGAACCCCGCGACGAACCCGCTCGCGGGCTGCTCGTAGACCTCCCTGGCGGTGCCCACCTGTTCGATGCGGCCGGCGTTGAAGACGGCGATCCGGTCGGAGAGGGTCAGGGCCTCCTCCTGGTCGTGGGTCACGAAGAGGAAGGTGATGCCGACGTCGCGCTGGATCGCCTTCAGCTCGACCTGCATCTGCTCACGCAGCTTGAGGTCGAGGGCGCCGAGCGGCTCGTCGAGCAGGAGCACCTTGGGCCGGTTCACCAGGGCTCGGGCAAGGGCGACGCGCTGGCGCTGGCCGCCGGAGAGCTGGTCGGGGCGGCGTGAGCCGTGGTCGGCCAGGCGCACCTGCTCGAGGGCTTCCTGCGCGCGGGTGCGGGCCTGCCCGCCGGGCACCTTCTTGACCCGCAGCCCGTACTCGACGTTCGCGAGCACGCTCATGTGGGGAAACAGCGCGTAGTCCTGGAAGACGGTGTTGACGTCCCGGCGGTGGGGCGGCAGGCCGGTGACGTCGGCACCGACGAGCTCCACCGCACCCGAGGTCGGCTCCTCGAAGCCGGCGATCATCCGCAGCACGGTGGTCTTGCCCGAACCGGACGGCCCGAGCATGGAGAAGAACTCCCCGCTCGCGATCTCGAGGTCGGCCCCGTCGACAGCCACGACGGGCGGCGTCCCGGAGAACTCCTTGCGCAGGGCCCGCAGGCGGATCGCGGGTGCCGTCGAGGTCACGATGTGTCTCCTCACCTCAGTGGCGCCGGATCCTGCGTGCTCCAGCGGTTGCGAGGGAAACATATGGGACCATAGGTTTAGTTGGCAAGCACTTCCCGGGTTCGTGATGAAACGGTGTCCTCCCCGGCAGATGCGACGGACCATGGCGCACAGCGGCAGGAGGAGCGCGTGACCGACACCGTGGCGTCCAGTGGCGCCTCTGGCGCATCCCTGCAGCTCGGCCCCTACGCGGCCGTCTTCGCGCCGTTGGATGCCGAGAAGCGGGCGGATGCCGTCGCGCGCCGGCTCGGTGACTCGATCGCCTTCGGGCTCCTCCCCGACGACTCGCCCCTGCCTCCCGAGGCCGATCTCGCCGAGCGGTTCGGTGTCGCGACCGTCACGGTGCGCGAGGCGTTGTCGGTGCTGCGGGCCGAAGGCCTGATCCGCACCCGTCGGGGCCGCGGTGGTGGGTCCTTCGTGTGTGCGCCGGCCGACGGAGGTCGCGGGGCGTTGCTCGATCGCCTGCGCCGCACCGGGATCGGCGAATGGCGCGACCTCGCAGACCACTACGCGACGGTGAGCGGGGGGTGCGCGCGCCTGGCGGCCCACCGTGCCGACGACGCGGACGTGGCACGGCTCGAGGACCTGGCGTCCCGTCCGATGCGGCGCGAGCGGGCGGGGGTGCAGCGGCTCGAGGGACAGTTCCACGTCGACCTCGCGGCCACCGCCCAGTCCTCGCGACTCACTCGCGAGGAGATGGCGCTGCAGGGTGAGCTGGGCCCCCTGCTGTGGCTCGCCCACGTGCAGAGCGGGTCCCTCGACCAGGCCAGCACACGACACCGGGCCATCGCCGCGGCGGTGCGAGACGGCGATGCCGAGCGGGCGCGGACCGAGGCGGAGGCCCACGTGGGAGAGTTGTTCGGCGCGGTGCGTGAGGCGGTCCTGCAGGCGCGGAGGTCACGATGAACAGTCCGACGGAGGTGGAGGCGGAGGCGCGCGCCCTGGTCGCGCGGGTCGACGAGCTGGGTACCTGGGTGGGCGAGACGGTGGCCGGCCTCGCGTCGCTCGCCGCCCGTCAGCTGCGCGGACCCCTGCGTCGACGCGCCGACCTCGACCTCGAGGGGCGCTGTCGCGCGCTCCTCGAACAACGCGAGATCCCCCTCGCCGGAGCCGGATTCGTTGCGGAGACGGAGGTTCTGCACGATGCTCCCTACTGGCTCGAGTGGTGGACGGCCGACCCCGAGGTCGGTGCATCCAGCTGCAGGAGGCTCGCCGCCGACACCGACCCAACATCCGTCGGCTTTCGGGACTACACCGAACTGCCGTGGTTCGTGACGCCCCGTGAGACCGGTCGCACACACGTGACCGGCCCCTACGTCGACTACGTCTGCACCGACCAGCACACGCTCACCGTGACCCGGCCGGTGTCGGTCGACGGGGTCTTCCTCGGGGTCGCCGGCGTCGACGTGCTGGCCGCAACGGTCGAGCGGCTGCTGGGGGCCACGCTCGACACGGCATCCGGGGTGCTGGTCGTCGTGAACCGGGTCGGCCGCGTCGTGGCGTCGTCGGACCCGGAACACGTCGTCGGTGACCTGGTGCGCGGGCTGCCCGACGACCCCTGGTTCACCGGCCGGCGCGACGCGCGGAACGCCGAGGGCGAGCCATGGCGGTTCGTCGCCTGTCGGTCGGTACCGCTCGGGGTGCTCAGCCGCCCGTGACTCCCGCTGCGCCGTCGAGACGGCGCAGCACCGGTTGGGATGCCGCGGCCAGTGCCGCCGCCGCCACCCCGGCTCCCACGGTCACGGCGAACGCACCCGGGTGCCCGTGGACGTCCGCGAGGCGGCCGGCGGTGGCCGACCCCACGGCATACCCGATGCCCGTGGCGCCGGCGAGCAGGGTCATCGCGGCACCCACGCGCTGCACCGGGGCCGCGCGTTCGCCGAGCATGAAGACGCTGATCATGTACGGCGCGACGACGAAGCCGAGCACGAGGACGACCGCGAACAGCTGCGGCACGGTGTCGGTGACCAGCAGCGGCAGGGAGAGCAGTCCCAGGCCGAGGGCCGCGACGAGGACCCTCGAGGCGTAACCGAACCGGGCGGGCAGGGCCGCGACGGCGAGCCCCGCGATGACCGACCCGACGCCGAGGCAGGCGTGCACGAGGCCCGCGATGCCGCTCTGCCCGGCATCCGTCGCCAGCACCGTGGTGCCGGTCTGGATCGAGCCGAACACCACCCCGACGAGCAGCTGCGCGAGCAGGAGCACGACGAAGGCCGCGGTGATGAGCCGGGCGCCGGCCGCTGCGTCCGGGCGGTGGGCATGGGTGAGCCGGGCGGTGTGGTGGAGGGCGAAGGCGCACCCGAAGACGAGCAGCACGGACGCGGCGACGAGCAGTGCGAGCTCGGGGCTCGCGACGACGACGATGAGGCCGAGCAGGGCCGGGCCGAGCACGAAGGACGCCTCGTCGGCCGCACCCTCGTAGGAGAAGGCCGCCTCCATGAGGCGCGGCTGGTGGTGCTCGTGGTGGCGGGTGATGGGCCGCCAGCGCACCCGGGCGAGCGGGCCGATCTGCGGCATCGCGGCACCGGCGAGCGCGGCCGTGGCGATGACGGCCCACGGGGCGACCTGCGCGTGGGCGAGGGTGACGAGCGCGATGAGACCCAGGCCGCCGAGCACCGACTGCACGAGCACGACGGGGCGCTGGCCGACACGGTCGGCGAGGGATCCGGCGATCGGGGCGCCGACGGCGTTCGCGACGGCCAGGGCACCGGCCGCGGCACCGCCCGTGCCGTAGGAGCCGGTCGTCTCGGCCACGAGGAGGAGGGTGCCCATCTGGGCCATGGCCAGGGGGAGTCTGCCGATGAAGGCGATGGCGACGTAGAGCGGGCCGGCAAGACTGAAGAGCCGCCGGTAGGAGGCGATGGGGGACATGCGGGGCTTCCTGGTCTGCGCCCGGGGAGGGCGAAACGAGCGTGCGCCGAACCCGCCTCCAAGGACGCACCAGGACCCTGTGCTCCGCCCATCCTACCGGCGCCCTCCGACCCACCCCGACTTCTTGCGATCCACCCACCCGGATCGCTCAGATACGGGCCTCAGGAGGTGGGTGGATCGCAAGAAGTCGGGAGGTTTCCGGGGGGGTTCAGCGGGCGAGGTACTGGGCCCCCAGAGCGAGTGCTGCGGGGACCGACTGCACGAAGAGGATCTTCCGGCTCGCCGTGATGGCGCCGAAGATGCCGGCGGCGATGACGCACCCGAGGGTGAACACCGCGAACGCGAACCGGTACTCCTCCGGGCCGACCATCGCCAGCAGCAGCCCGACGACGAGGAAACCGTTGTACAGGCCCTGGTTGGCGGCCAGGACCTTGGTCTGCGAGGCCAGCTCACGGGTCGTGCCGAAGGCGGCCCTGCCACGCGGGGTGTCCCACCACAGCATCTCGAGCACGACGATGTACACGTGGATCAGGGCCACGAGGCCCGTCAGGACCAGGGCGACGGTGCTCATCCCCGATGTCTACC
>DATIAB010000055.1:0-7872 GCA_035458265.1 Ornithinibacter sp.
GTCGGGGTCTGGGAAGCCGCCTTCGGGGGCCAGGAACGCGAGCTCGACAGCCCGATGTCCGTCGTCGGCGTCGGCCGGGTCGCGGGGGAGGCGAGCGGCGGCAAGTACGACTCGTTCGTCGGTGAGTCCGTCGGCGACAAGATCTGGTTCCTCGTGGGCCTGCTCGCAGCCCTGAACTTCATGCTCTTCATCTTCAACCTCATCCCGCTGCTGCCGCTGGACGGCGGCCACGTCGCGGGGGCCCTGTGGGAGGGGCTCAAGCGCCAGGTCGCGCGCCTGCGTGGGCGGCCCGACCCCGGCTACGTCGACGTCGCGAAGGCGCTGCCGATCGCGTACACCGTGTCGATGGTGCTCCTCGGGGCGTCGATCCTGCTCATCTACGCCGACCTCGTGAAGCCGGTCAACCTCGGCGGCTGACCCGCCCGCGCCGGCGCCACGTAGGCTGGCTCCATGTCCGTCTCGCTCGGTATGCCGCCCCTTCCCCCTCCCGTCGTCGCTCCCCGTCGGGTCAGCCGCAAGATCCAGGTCGGCAAGGTCGCGGTCGGCGGTGACGCGCCGGTCTCGGTGCAGTCGATGACGACGACGCCGACCACCGACATCAACGCGACGCTCCAGCAGATCGCCGAGCTCACGGCATCCGGCTGCGACATCGTGCGGGTCGCCTGCCCGAGCCAGGACGACGCCGAGGCGCTGCCCGCGATCGCCCGCAAGTCGCAGATCCCCGTCATCGCCGACATCCACTTCCAGCCCAAGTACGTCTACGCGGCGATCGATGCCGGGTGCGCGGCCGTTCGCGTCAACCCGGGCAACATCCGCCAGTTCGACGACCAGGTCGGTGAGATCGCCCGCCGGGCCGCGGCCGCGAACGTCTCGATCCGCATCGGGGTCAACGCCGGCTCGCTCGACAAGCGCATCCTCGACAAGTACGGCAAGCCGACCGCTGAGGCGCTCGTCGAGTCGGCCGTGTGGGAGGCCAGCCTGTTCGAGGAGCACGACTTCCACGACTTCAAGATCTCGGTCAAGCACAACGACCCGGTCGTCATGATCAAGGCCTACCAGCTGCTCGCCGAGCGCGGCGACTGGCCGCTCCACCTCGGAGTCACCGAGGCAGGCCCGGCGTTCCAGGGCACGATCAAGTCGGCCACGGCCTTCGGGGCGCTGCTGTCGCAGGGCATCGGCGACACCATCCGCGTCTCCCTGTCGGCCCCTCCCGTCGAGGAGGTCAAGGTCGGCATCCAGATCCTGCAGTCGCTCAACCTGCGGCCGCGCAAGCTCGAGATCGTCTCGTGCCCGTCGTGCGGCCGCGCGCAGGTCGACGTCTACACCCTTGCCGAGCAGGTCACCGCCGGCCTCGAGGGGATGACCGTGCCGCTGCGCGTGGCCGTCATGGGCTGTGTCGTCAACGGCCCGGGCGAGGCCCGCGAGGCCGACCTCGGGGTGGCCTCCGGCAACGGCAAGGGCCAGATCTTCGTCAAGGGCGAGGTCATCAAGACCGTCCCCGAGAACATGATCGTCGAGACCCTCATCGAGGAGGCCATGCGCCTGGCCGAGGAGATGGGCGAGCCGATGGACGAGGAGTCCGCGGGAGCGCCGTCGGTCAGCGTCGGCTGACCGAGCCACCGGCGCCCGGTCGGCGGAAGTTCTCCGTCATCCCAGTGACGGCGGAGAACTTCCATCATGGCGGTGATATTTCTCCGCCATCATCCACCATCTCCGTCGTCCCAGTGACGGCGGAGAAGTTCAGGGTGCCCGTCGGCTGACGCACCCTTCGGTCACCAGTCGGCCTCCTGTCGGCTCGCCTCGCCGGGGCGGGCGACCCGGCGGTTGAGCGAGAACAGCTGGCCGAGCACGGGCATCAGCACGATGTTCAGCCCGTGCAGGATGCCGATGATGAGCAGGATGCCGCCGACCCGCGCCGCCGAGAACGTCAGCTGTTCCGCGGTGACCAGTCCGGACACCTGGTTGTTCCACTCGCGCTGGGGCGCGAAGTGCACTCCGAAGAGGATGTACGCCGTGAAGATCAGGTAGTACACGATGTCGGTCAGCACGATGTAGCTCTTGCCCGTGAGCGGGTTGTCGTGGAAGACGTCGGCGGCATAGGCCCGCCCGAACCGCTTGATGAAGGGCCCCAGCCACACCGCGATGGCGATGAGGACCAGGGTCACGGCGACTTCGAGGATCCACCAGGGCATTTCGAGCGCTCCGTTCGGGCGAGGGGTGAAGGTGAGGACTGCGGTGGCCGTGAGGGCCACGACGGCCAGAGCGGCGGATGCCGTGCGGAGGGCGGTGCGTCGCCGCCGCCGGTCGGCGTCGATGCTGTCGACGACCCGGTCGAACAGGTCGGGGGACGGGCTGGTCGGCGCCTGCGTCAGGGCCTTGGTGATGCGGTCCTCGAGGTGGGTCATCGCTGGGCCTCCAAGGTGGCGCCGAGGGCCTCGAGCCCACGGTGCAGGTGCGTCTTCACGGTGTTGGCCGACAACCCGAGGGTTGCGGCGATCTCGGCGACCGGCAGGTCGTAGTAGTAGCGCAGGGTCACGCAGTCACGTTGCCGGCGGGGCAGCGCGCGCAGGGCCTGCACGACGGCTGCCCGCTCGGCGTGCTCCTCCGCCGTCTCGGCCGCGGACGGGGCGTCCGGCTGGGCCGGCGGACGGTGCCGCCACGACACGAAGCCGCGGCGGTTGTGGTCCCGGGCGAGGTTGATGACGATCGACCGGAGGTAGGCGGTGGCCCGGGCCGGGTCCCGCAGCCTCCCCTGGTGCCGCGCGAACCGGATGAAGGCCTCCTGGACGAGGTCCTCGGCGGCCGTCTTGTCATCGACGTAGAAACGCGCCAGCCGGGCCAGTGAGGTCGCCTCGGCATCGAACATCGCTGCCACGTCGATGGGCCCCGCGGCCCGGTCGGTCCGGTCCGCGAGCCCACCTGTCAGGCCGTGCGCGGCGATCTCCATCACCTGGACAGACGAGTGAGCCGCCGCGACGGGTGACAGGACGACGTGCCCAACTTCAGGTGGATCTCTTGGCACCTCGGGAACGGCTCCGACGTCACCCGGCAGGGCGCCCCGGCTCGTCTTACCGGTGTCCGCACCTTCGCGGGCCCGACCGAAGGGGATCACCATGACCACGACCTCCCGCCGCGCGCTCGCCGTGCCGGCCATTCTCGCGCTCGCCAGTGTCTGCGCGACAGGCCCGGCCGCCGCCGACACCGGTGGGCCACTGGTGCGGACCTCCGGTGCGCTGTCGGACCTGCAGGTCGCGGCCGGCCCCTTCGACGGCGCGAGCGCCGCCGTCCAGATCGTCGCGTCCGGTGCGGGGTCCCACACGGTCCTGCGCGTGCGCGGCATCCACCACGCCGACGGGCAGACCTTCGGCGCCCATCTGCATGCCGGCCCGTGCGTCGCCGGCAACGGTGCCGCGGCCCTGGGCCACTACAACACCGACGTCATCGCGGGTGACCCCACGCCCGAGATCAGTGAGGACACCGAGGTCTGGCTCGACTTCACGGTCGACGACGGCGCCGGCACGGCCACGGCATCCGTGCCGTTCATCCCCCTCGCGGGCGACCGCTCGGTCGTCATCCACGCCCTGGCCACCGACCACCACACAGGGCTCGCCGGTGCGCGGCTCGCGTGCCTCCCGGTCCAGTGGTGACCCTTCGAGCGGCCGCCGTCGGGGTGGTCGCGGGCTTCGTCTGGGGCGTCGTGGCGCGGGGGTTCATGCGGCTGATGACGGTGGCCCCAGAGTTCACCTGGTCCGGCACCCTGTACATCGTCGGCACGGCGTCCGTCGTCGGGGGGCTCGTCGCGGTCGTGCGACAGCAGCGCCTGGCCGGCCGCAGCTGGTGGTGGCGCCTGCTCGGGCTGCCCTTCATCCTCATGTTCGCCGGGGCCGGCGTCGTGCTCGTCCCCGGGGTCGTCGGCGTGGTCATGCTGCTTGATCGCCGCCGGTGGCTGATGGTGCCGGGCGCCGCTCTCGTCGGCGTCACCCTGTGGGGCGTGGTCGTCGCGGACCTCGGGACCTCGATGTCCGCGCGGCAGTGGCTGGGCGTTGCGGTGATGCTGGGGTGTCTCGCGGTGCTGGGCTGGGCGGCACGCGAGCTCGTGCGTCGGTGGACGCCGGATGCCGCCACGTCGCGGCTCCCGCTCGCGGAGTCGGACACCGGCGTGACCCTCGCCCACCAACGGACGGGCCGATAACCCGGTCGATCCCGGCGCCTCACGCCTAGGCTGGGCCCGTGCTGCGCACGCGCTCCCCGGTTCGTCCACTCTCGCTCGCTGACCGCGACGAAGCCCTGGACGTGTGCTCTCGCGACCTGCCCGGCAGCGTCTTCGTCGCCGCGCGGATCGTCGAGGGTGCGCGCACGGGCTCGCTCCTCAGCGTGCTCGGGCACCGGGTCGACGGCCAGCTGGCCTCGCTGTGCTGGGCCAGCGCCAACGTCGTCCCGGTGGCCACCACGCACGAGAGCCAGTCCCTGTTCGCCGAGCGGGTGCGCCGGTGGCGTGGTCGGTGCGCCTCGGTGTTCGGCCGTCGCGAGGAGGTCGAGGGTTTGTGGTCCCGGCTGGAGCCGCACTGGGGCAGCCCCCGGGCGGTGCGGGCCAGCCAGCCGCTGCTCGTCGCGGACCGGTTGCCCTCCACCCTCGGAGTTGCCCTGGACCCCCGGGTGCGGCCGGCCAGGCCCGACGAGGTGGACCTCGTGCTGCCCGCGGCCGAGCACATGTTCACCGCGGAGATCGGCTACCCGCCCTACCGGGGGAGCGAGCGCGGCTACCGGTCCTCGCTCGCGGCCCTCGCCCAGCGCGGCCACACCTACGTCGTGGTCGAGGACGGTGAGGTGGTCTTCAAGACCGACATCGGCAGCCTCGCGCTCGGGTGCGCCCAGCTGCAGGGGGTGTGGCTCACCCCCCGGCTGCGCGGCCGGGGGCTGGCTGTCCCGATGCTCGCGAGCGTCGTGGAGCAGGTGATGACCGGGCCCGCGCCACTCGTCACGCTGTACGTCAACGACTTCAACCTCGCGGCCCGAGCGACCTACGACCGCCTCGGATTCCGAGAGGTGGGGGAGTTCTCGACAGTGCTTCTCTGAGCGAGTGGTTGGATGGGGGCATGGCTTCCGAAGCCCGCACCGTCGCAGCCCGTCGCGGCACCGTCCCTGACGGCACCGGTCGCTGAGGTCGTCGTGTCGACCCTGGACTGGAAGCCCCTCACCGAGGCGGATCTCACGCCCCTGACCCACCTCGCGCTGTGCTGCCTCGAGAAGGACGGCGGGCTGCCCCTGCTCGCGACCGAGCCGATGCTGCGTCAGCTCTTCTACTCGGGGCAGTCGGTGGGCGGGCGTGACGAGACGGGGGACATCATCGCCGCGGCCTCGGTGTTCGTCGACGCCACCGGCCACCGGGCCGCGACGGGGCTGGTGCACCCGTCGGCCCGCCAGCAGGGCCTGGGCGACGAGCTCGTGCGCTGGTGTGCCGAGAAGGCCGGGGGAGCGCTGCTGCGACTGATCGCCGAGACCACCTCACCCGAGTCCGACGCCTTCGCGGACCGGCTCGGTCTCGAGCGCACCTTCGCCGAGCACGTCATGCGGCGCCCCCTGCTCGAGGTGCCGCGGATCGTGCGACCAGCACAGGTGCACACCTACCCGTGGACCAACGACACCCAGGCGATCTTCCACGCCGCCTACACCCGGTCGTTCGCCACCCGCCCCGGGTTCCCCGGCACACCGCTCGCGGAGTGGGTCGCCGCGGTCGAGAGCGAGGACGGTTTCCACCCCGAGCTCTCCCGGGTCGCCATGGACGACGACGGGCACGCGGCCGGGTTCGTGACGATCTCCGACGACTGGATCGACCAGGTCGGGGTCGTCCCGGACTGGCGGGGTCAGCGACTCGGGGCCCACCTCGTCGTCCGGTCGCTGCGGGCGCTGCGCAAGGCGGGGTACGAGCAGGCCTGGCTCGCGGTCAACGTGGACAACGAGAAGGCCCACGAGCTCTACCTCTCGCTGGGGTTCATCGACTCCGGGGTCCGGGCGCGTTACCAGCAGGTGGGGCCGTTCGAGGATGGTGGCGGTCCGCTCTCTATACCCTAGGGGGTATGCTGTTCGGCATGTCACCCGCCGTCCTCCTCCTGGCCGTCCTCGTCGGAGTGGCCCTCGGGCTCCTCGGCGGCGGAGGCTCCATCCTCACCGTGCCGCTGCTCGTCTACGTCGCCGGCCTCGAGGCCAAGGAGGCCATCGCGACGTCGCTCCTCGTCGTGGGGGTGACGAGCCTGGCCGCGCTCGTGCCGCACGCCCGGGCCGGTCGCGTCCGGTGGCGCACCGGTGCGATCTTCGGTGTCGCCGCGATGGGCGGGGCCTATGCCGGGGGACGGGTCGCCGAGTTCGTCTCCGGCACCGTGCTGCTCGTCGCGTTCGCGCTGATGATGGTCGCGACCGCCGTCGCGATGATCCGTGGGCGCAACAGGTCGGATGCCGTGGGGACGGATGAGGGATCGGCGGACGCCGGCGTGGGCGACCTCCCGGTCAGGCTCGTGCTCCTCGAGGGGGTCGTCGTCGGCCTCGTGACCGGGCTCGTCGGCGCCGGGGGCGGGTTCCTCGTCGTCCCGGCACTCGTGCTCCTCGGAGGTCTGCCCATGCCGGTGGCGGTGGGCACCTCGCTGCTCGTCATCGCCATGAAGTCGTTCGCCGGGCTCGCGGGCTACCTGTCATCGGTGTCGATCGACTGGCGGCTCGCGTTCGCCGTCACCGCGATGGCCGTGGCCGGCAGCGTCGTCGGGGCGCTGCTGTCCGGCCGGGTGCCCCAGGACCGCCTGCGCCAGGCCTTCGGCTGGTTCGTGCTCGTCATGGGTGTCGTCGTCCTCGGCCAGAGCGCCCTCGCGGTCTGACGTCGGCCGGCGGGGCCGGACCGAGCGCGAGGTGCGGTGTGCGGCATCCGCTGACGTCGTTATCCTTGGCGGGTTGCCCACCCGACGTTTCAGGAGCCCACCCGTGGCATTGCGCATGTCGTCCCTGTTCCTGCGAACCCTTCGCGAGAACCCGGCGGACGCCGAGGTCCCGAGCCACCAGCTGCTCGTGCGGGCCGGCTACATCCGACGCGTGAGCCCCGGCGTCTACACGTGGCTGCCGCTCGGGCTGAAGGTGCTGCGCAAGGTCGAGACGATCGTGCGCGAGGAGATGGACGCCATCGGCAGCCAGGAGCTGCTCTTCCCGGCGCTGCTGCCCCGGGAGCCCTACGAGGCGAGCGGCCGCTGGGCCGAGTACGGCGACAACGTCTTCCGCCTCGTCGACCGCAAGGGGGCCGACCACCTGCTCGGCCCCACCCACGAGGAGATGTTCACGCTCACGGTCAAGGACCTGTACAGCTCGTACAAGGACCTGCCGCTGTCGATCTACCAGATCCAGAACAAGTACCGCGACGAGGCCAGGCCGCGCGCCGGCATCCTGCGGGGGCGCGAGTTCGTCATGAAGGACTCCTACTCCTTCGACCTCGACGAGGCCGGGCTCGACAAGAGCTACGACCTGCACCGCGACGCCTACGTCCGCATCTTCGACCGACTCGGGTTCCACTACGTCATCGTCGCGGCGATGGCCGGGGCGATGGGTGGCTCGAAGTCCGAGGAGTTCCTCGCGACCGCCGAGAACGGCGAGGACACCTACGTGCGCTGCGCGAACTGCGGGTACGCGGCGAACGTCGAGGCCGTGCGCGTCCCGGTGCCGGATGCCGTCGACGCCGCCTCCGCGCCCGCCGCACACGTCGAGGACACCCCCGACACCCCGACGATCGACACCCTCGTCGCCGCGGCCAACGCCGACCACCCCCGGGCCGACGGGCGTGCCTGGACCGCGGCCGACACGCTGAAGAACGTCGTCGTCATGCTCGTGCTGCCCGAC
>DATIAB010000056.1:0-3287 GCA_035458265.1 Ornithinibacter sp.
ACGTAGTCGAGCGTCGGCTCGAAGGATGCCGGGGTCTCGCGGGTGATGTCGTTGGGCACCTCGTCGAGGGTGTAGCCGATCGCCATCTTCGCGGCGATCTTGGCGATGGGGAACCCGGTGGCCTTGCTCGCCAGGGCCGAACTGCGGGAGACGCGGGGGTTCATCTCGATGACGATGATCCGGCCGTCGGCCGGGTTGACCGCGAACTGGATGTTGCAGCCCCCGGTGTCGACGCCGACCTCGCGGATGATCGCGATGCCGATGTCACGCAGCCGTTGGTACTCGCGGTCGGTCAGGGTCAGTGCCGGCGCCACGGTGATCGAGTCACCGGTGTGCACGCCCATCGGGTCGAAGTTCTCGATCGAGCACACGACCACGACGTTGTCGGCGTGGTCGCGCATCACCTCGAGCTCGTACTCCTTCCAGCCCATGATCGACTCCTCGAGGAGGACCTCGGTGACCGGGCTGTACTGCAGGCCGGCGCCGGCGATGCGCACGAGCTCGTCCTCGTCGTGGGCGAACCCGCTGCCCAGCCCACCCATCGTGAACGACGGGCGCACGACGACCGGGTAGCCGAGGTCGTCGGCGGCCGCCAGCACCTCACCCATCGTGTGGCAGATGGACGAGCGAGCAGACTCGGCGCCGCAGCGCTCCACGACCCCCTTGAACTTCTCGCGGTCCTCGCCGAGCTGGATCGCCTCGACGTTGGCGCCGATGAGGGGGCAGTCGTACTTCTCGAGGATGCCGCGCTCGTGCAGCTCGATCGCGCAGTTCAGCGCCGTCTGCCCACCCAGGGTGGCGAGCACGGCATCCGGCCGTTCCTTGGCGATGATCTTCTCGACGATCTCGGCGGTGATCGGCTCGACGTAGGTGGCGTCGGCGAACTCGGGGTCGGTCATGATCGTCGCCGGGTTGGAGTTGACGAGGATGACGCGGATGCCCTCCTCACGCAGCACCCTGCACGCCTGGGTGCCGGAGTAGTCGAACTCGCACGCCTGGCCGATGACGATCGGGCCGGAGCCGATGACGAGCACGCTCGTGATGTCCTCACGCTTCGGCACCTCAGGCCACCTCTCCCTGGGCGGTGTCGGGCGTTCGGACGCTGGTCATGAGCTCGATGAACCGGTCGAAGAGGTAGGCGGCGTCGTGCGGGCCGGCCGCGGCCTCCGGGTGGTACTGCACCGAGAAGGCCGGGACGTCGAGGCACTCCAGTCCCTCGACGACGTCGTCGTTGAGGCACACGTGGCTCACGCGCACGCGACCGAAGGGGGTCTCGCTCTCACGGTCGAGCGGTGCGTCGACGGCGAACCCGTGGTTGTGCGCGGTGACCTCGACCTTGCCCGTGGTGCGGTCCATCACCGGCTGGTTGATGCCGCGGTGGCCGTACTTCAGCTTGTACGTGCCGAACCCGAGCGCCTTGCCGAGGATCTGGTTGCCGAAGCAGATGCCGAAGTAGGGGATGCGGTCGGTGAGAACGGCGCGCAGCAGGTCGGCCTGGCGCTCCGCCGTGCTGGGGTCGCCGGGGCCGTTGGAGAAGAACACCCCGTCGGGCTGCAGGGCCCGGAGCTCGTCGATGGTGGCCGTCGCGGGCAGCACGTGCACCTCGATGCCCCGCTGCGCCATCATCGTCGGCGTCATCGACTTGATGCCGAGGTCGACCGCGGCGACGGTGAAGCGCCGCTCCCCCACGGCGGGCACGATGTATGCCGTGCCGGTCGCCACCTCCTCGGCGAGTGCCGCACCCGTCATGGGCGGCGCGTCGATGACCTGGGTGAGCAGCCGCTCGCGAGGCGCGCTCGCGGCATCCCCGGAGAAGATGCCGGCGCGCATGGCGCCGCGCTCGCGCAGGTGCCGGGTGAGCGCCCGGGTGTCGAGGTCGCAGATGCCCACGACGCCCTGGGCGTCGAGCTCGTCCTCGAGGGAACGCTGCGAGCGCCAGCTGGAGGGGCGCAGGGCGGGGTCGCGCACGACGTAGCCTGCGACCCAGATGCGGCCGGACTCGTCGTCGTCGTCGTTCCAGCCGGTGTTGCCGACGTGGGGGGACGTCATGACGACGACCTGCCGGTGGTAGCTGGGGTCGGTGAGCGTCTCCTGGTACCCGGTCATGCCGGTGTTGAAGACGGCCTCGCCCACGGTGGTGCCGCGGTGGCCGTAGGCACGGCCGGTGAAGGTGCGGCCGTCCTCGAGCACGAGCACGGCGGGCTCGCGGGTGGTCAGCATGCGGTGGGCTCCCCTCCTCGTGCGGACACGGTGCCGCGCAGGATCGTCGTGTGGACGGCGCCGGTGAGGCTGGCGCCGTGCCACGGGGTGTTGCGGGACAGGGACTGCGAGGTGTCGCGGTCGACCGTGACCGAGGCCGTGGGGTCGACGAGCACGAGGTTGGCGGGCTCGCCCGGGGCGACCGGGCGACCGTGGTCCGGCAGGCCTGCGATCTGGGCCGGTGCGGCGGACATGAGCCTCGCGAGGTCGGCCCACGGCAGGCGTCCGTCGGCGACCAGCAGGTCGTGGACGACCGAGAACGCCGTCTCGAGGCCGAGCATCCCGAAGGCGGCGTCGACGAACGCGTGTTCCTTGTCGTGCCGCGCGTGCGGGGCGTGGTCGGTGGCGATCGCGTCGATCGTGCCGTCGAGCAGCCCGTCGATGAGCGCCAGGCGGTCCTCGGACGGGCGCAGTGGCGGGTTGACCTTGAACACCGGGTCGTAGCCGGTGAGCAGGTCGGTGCCGAGCGCGAGGTGGTGGGGGGTGACCTCGGCGGTCATCGCGATGCCGCGGGCCTTGGCCCACCGCACGACGTCCAGGCCCTCGGCGGTGCTGACGTGTGCCACGTGCACCCGCGAGCCGGTGTGCTCGGCCAGCATGGCGTCGCGGGCGATGATGCCGGCCTCGGCCACGGCCGGCCAGCCGGGCAGGCCGAGCCGTCCCGAGGTCTCACCCTCGTGGCAGCAGGCCTGCGGCCCGGCAAGGCTCGGGTCCTGGCTGTGCTGGGAGATCACCCCTCCGAACGCCCGCACGTACTCCAGGGCGCGGCGCATCACCCGCCCGTCGGCGACGCAGCGGCCGTCGTCGGAGAACACGCCGACCCGCGCCCGTGAGCGGTGCATCAGGCCCAGCTCGGCGAGCTCCGCACCCTCGAGACCCTTCGTCACCGCCCCGACCGGCACGACGTCGACGAGGCCGGCGGTCCGCCCGAGGTCGAGGATGCGCTCGGCCGCCTCGGCGGTGTCGGTGACCGGGTTGGTGTTGGCCATGGCGAGCACGGCGGTGTACCCCCCGACGGCTGCCGCGCG
>DATIAB010000057.1:0-3150 GCA_035458265.1 Ornithinibacter sp.
GTCCAGGGCGCCCTGGAGGATGAGCACCGCGGCGGCCTGGTCGACCACCGCGCGCTGTCGCCGACCGGAGACACCGCTGTCACGCAGCGTGCGGTGGGCATCGACACTGGACAGGCGCTCATCGACGAGACGCACCCATACCGGCGCGATGCGCGCCGCCACCACGGAAGCATACTTGCGCGCGTTCGCAGCGCTAGGACCCTCGGCACCCGACATCGAGCGGGGTAGCCCGACGACGACCCCGGCTGCCTGGTGCTCGACCACGAGACCCGCGATCGTCTCGATGTCCGCGTCGCCGGGCGACGGCGCGGCATCCGGATGCCGTGGCAGGGTCGCCACCGGGGTTGCGAGGACGCCGTGGGGATCGCTGCGTGCGACGCCGACACGTACGGTGCCGACGTCGACACCGATCCAGACTCCGGGGGCGTCCGGCATCAGCCGGTGAGCTCCCCGACGCGCCACTCGACGGCGGACAGGGCCTCGCCGACCTTGCTGGCGTCCTGACCGCCACCCTGGGCGATGTCGTCCTTGCCTCCGCCGCCGCCGCCGAGGGTGGTGGCCGCCACTCGCACGAGCTCACCGGCCCGGATGCCGCGTGAGCGGGCCGCATCGTTGGTCGCCACGACCACGACAGGGCGACCCTTGGCGGAACCGGTGATCGCGACGACGACGGGAGCCTGGTTGCCGAGACGGCCACGCAGGTCCAGGACCATGGTGCGCACGTCCTCGGCACCGGAGTCCCCGGCGTCGTGCCCGAGGTAGGTCACACCGTTGACGTCGCGGGCCCGCTCGGTGAGGTTTCCCGCGGCTGCGGACACCTGCTCCTTGCGCACCCGCTCGAGCTCGCGCTCGGCGTCCTTGAGCCGGGTGACCATGGCGCCGATGCGGTCGGTCAGCTCGTCGGGACGGGCTCCGACGAGTCCGCTCAGCTCCGAGACGATCGCCCGCTCGCGGGCCAGGAAGCGCAGCGCGTCCATCCCGACGAAGGCCTCGACGCGACGCACACCGGACCCGACGGACGACTCACCGGTGAGCGTGAGCGCCCCGACCTGGCTCGAGTGCTGCACGTGGGTGCCACCGCAGAGCTCGCGGCTCCACTCGCCACCGATCTCGACGACTCGCACGTCCTCGCCATAGGTCTCGCCGAAGAGCGCGAGAGCGCCGATCTCGCGGGCCCGCGGCAGCGGCATGAAGGTCGCGGAGACCGGCAGGTCGCGGCGGACGGCGAGGTTGGCGACCTCCTCGATCTCGCTTCGCGTGGCCGCGGACAGCGCCTGGCCCCAGGCGAAGTCCAGACGCAGGTATCCGGGCTTGTTGTAGGAGCCGGACTGCAGCGCCGACGGGCCGAGCACCTGGCGAAGCGCAGCGTGCACGACGTGCGTGCCCGAGTGCGCCTGGCAGGCGGACAGCCGCCACTCGGGGTCGACCTGGGCGAGCACGCTCGCGCCGGTGTGCAGGCCGCCGGTGACGACCTCGACCGTGTGGGCGATCAGGCCCTTCACCGGACGCTGGACATCGATGACCTTCAGGTGGACACCGTCGGCCGTGATGATGCCCTCGTCGGCGATCTGACCGCCGGACTCGGCGTAGAACGGTGTGCGGTCGAGCACGACCTGGCCCTGCTGGCCGGGGGCGATCTCGCTCACGGCCCCACCGTCGACGACGAGGCCGATGACGGTGGCCTCGGTGCTCAGCTCGTCGTAGGCGCGGAACTCGGTGGCTCCGCTGGCCCGAAGGTCCCGCCACACCTCCGTGTTGGCGTGCCCGGCCTTCTTGCCCTTGGCGTCGGCCCGGGCGCGCTGGCGCTGCTCGAGCATCAGGCTCGTGAAGCCTTCCCGGTCGACCTCCAGCCCCTGCTCGGCCGCCATCTCGAGGGTGAGGTCGATGGGGAAGCCGTAGGTGTCGTGGAGCTGGAAGGCCTGCTCGCCTGCCAGCGTGGTGCCACCGGCATCCTTGGTGCGCGCGACGGCCGTGTCGAGGATGGTCGTGCCGGCGGCCAGCGTGCGGCGGAAGGCCTCCTCCTCGGCGTAGGCGATCTGCGCGATGCGGTCGAAGCCGGTGCCCAGCTCGGGGTAGGACTGCTGCATGCGCTCCAGGGACACCGGCAGCAGCTCGGGCAGGCAGGGGTCCTCGAACCCGAGCAGGCGCATCGAGCGCACCGATCGGCGCAGCATCCGGCGCAGCACGTAGCCGCGCCCCTCGTTGCCGGGGGTCACGCCGTCGCCGATGAGCATGAGCGCGGACCGCACGTGGTCGGCCACGACGCGCAGGCGCACGTCGTCGGGGTGGCTGGAGTCAGCGGAGTGGCCCGAGTGCTCGCCGTAGCTCTTGCCGGTCATCTCGGCGGCCCGGGCGATGACGGGGTAGACCTCGTCGATCTCGTAGAGGTTGTCCACGCCCTGGAGCAGGGTCGCCATGCGCTCGAGCCCCATGCCCGTGTCGATGTTGCGCTTGGGTAGCGGGCCGGAGATGTCGAAGTCGTCCTTGGCCCGCACGGCCGAGAGCTCCTCCTGCATGAACACCAGGTTCCAGAACTCGAGGTAGCGGTCCTCGTCGACGGCCGGGCCGCCCTCGAGCCCGTACTCCGGGCCGCGGTCGAGGTAGATCTCGCTGCAGGGGCCACCCGGGCCAGGGACGCCCATGTGCCAGTAGTTGTCGAGCTTGCCCCGGCGGGTGATCCGTTCGGCCGGGATGCCGATCGTGTCGCGCCAGATCGAGAAGGCCTCGTCGTCGTCCTCGTACACGGTCGGCCAGATCTTGTCGGCGTCCAAGCCGTAGCCGCCCTGGTCCTGGGGCGTCGTGACGAGCTGCCACGCCAGCGTGATCGCGCCCTCCTTGAAGTAGTCACCGAAGGAGAAGTTGCCGTTCATCTGGAAGAACGTGCCGTGCCTCGAGGTCTTGCCCACCTCCTCGATGTCACCGGTGCGCACGCATTTCTGCACGCTCGTCGCGCGGTCCCACAGCGGCGTCTCCTGGCCGAGGAAGTACGGCTTGAACGGCACCATCCCGGCGTTGACGAACAGCAGGTTCGGGTCGTCGTGGATGAGCGGCGCGGAGGGGACGACGGTGTGGCCGTTCTTCTCGAAGAAGGCCAGCCAGCGGCGCCGGATCTCAGCGGTTTCCATGTGGTCTCAGTCCTTGGGAGTCATC
>DATIAB010000058.1:0-4714 GCA_035458265.1 Ornithinibacter sp.
ACGCACCGGCAGCCGTCCGGACCGCAACCGGGCCAGCGCTTCCACCGCACCCAGCTCCTCGAGCAACGCCGTCAACGCCGGCTCGCGCGGCTCGGCGAGGAAGGCCCACGCCACCCGGGCCCACCGGTCCTGCCGCTCCAAAGCGCTCGGCGCCGAGCCTGACCCGCGCCCCACCCCGCTCATGCCGCCACCAGCTGACCACTGCGCAGCGCCAGGGCCATCGCGACATCACCCGTCCCCGGGATGTCACGCCCGTGCAGGTCAGCCACCGACCACGCGACCCGCAGCACGCGGTCGTACCCACGCAGCGTCACCTTCCCCTGGTCGAGGCTGCGGTCGAGGGACGCGGTCGCCGACCCGGGAAGCCGAAACGGTGGCCGTCGCAGGACGTGCCCGGGCACGAGCCCATTGGTGGCCCAGCCTCTCGTGAGCCACCGAGCAGCCTGTGCCTCCCTGGCCCGCGCGACCCGACCGGCCACGACCTCGCTCGACTCACCCGTGGCATCCCCGATCGCCGCGCGTTGCACCGGCGGCACGTGCACCTGCAGGTCAACCCGGTCGAGCAAGGGCCCGGACAACCGGCCGACATACGCACGGATCTCCATCGGCTTGCACGAGCAGTCGGCACCCTTGCCGTACGAGCGTCCGCACGGGCACGGGTTCGAGGCCAGCACGAGCTGGAATCGTGCGGGGTAGCGCACGATCTGGCGGGCCCGGGCGATGACGACCTCCCCGGACTCGAGTGGTTGCCGCAGCGTCTGCAGCACCGACGCCTTGAACTCCGGGGCTTCGTCCAGGAACAGCACACCGTGATGAGCGCGCGAGATCGCCCCGGGCAGGGCGACGCCCGTGCCGCCGCCGACGATGGCCGCGAGGGTGGCGCTGTGGTGGGGGGCGACGAACGGTGGCGTTCGGTCGAGGTCGGCCACCTCCCCGATCTGGCCTGTCACGGATCGGATCGCATGGGTCTCGAGGGCGTCCTCACGACTCAGTGGCGGCAACACCGTCACGAGCCGCTCGGCGAGCATGGTCTTGCCGACACCCGGCGGACCCGACATGAGCAGGTGATGCCCACCCGTGGCGGCCAGCTCGATGGCGAGCCGGGCCTCGGCCTGGCCCACGACGTCCGCCAGGTCGGGACCATGTCTCGGCGTCTGAACCTTCGCGACGGGAACAGGTGCCGGTGGGAGGGGAACGCCATGCTCGGCCGCGACGTACCAGTCGACGACCTCACGCAGACACGACGCCCCGTGTACCACCACACCGTCGACGAGCTGCGCCTCGCCGACGTTCTCCAGAGGCACCACCACGTGCCGCACACCGGCGCGCATCGCCGCGAGAACCGCCGGAAGAACACCCGGCACCCCGCGAAGCCGCCCGTCGAGAGCGAGCTCGCCGAGGTGCACGACATCCCGCGCGAGCCCACCGCGGATCTCCCCGGCAGCAGAGAGCACCGCGATGGCGATCGACAGGTCGAAGCAGGCACCTCGCTTCGGAATGCTCGCCGGGGACAGGTTGACCGTCACCCGGTGCGGCGGCACGCGCACACCGCTCGTCACCGCTGCAGGTCGCACCCGATCAGGTGCCTGCGAGCACGCGGTGTCGGGAGTGCCACCGACCACGAAGGAGGGCAGTCCCTGCCCGATGTGCGCCTCGACGTCGACGAGCACCCCGTCGAGCCCACTCAGGGCCACCGACCGGGTCAGTCCCAGGCCGAACGTCACGACCCCACCCCACGGACGTGCCTCACGACGGGCGGCTCCCCCGCACGGAACAGGATGCCGAGCACGTCGATTCGCACGCGGGCCCAGCCGGTCTCGTGACCACGCACGTACGCCGCCGCCAACCGGCGAAGTCGAGCTGCCTTGGCACGGGTCACGGCCTCCACCGGCTCACCGAACGCGAGCGACCGGCGGGTCTTGACCTCGCAGATCACGAGGTAGTCACCATCGACCGCGACGACATCGACCTCTCCGTGCTCGCACCGCCAGTTACGCTCCACCACGTCCATGCCGCTGTCGAGCAGGTAGCGCACGGCGATCTCCTCGCCGGCCTGCCCCAGCGACACGCTGGGGCGCAGTGGATCGGTCCGCGCGGCGGGTGGAGCGTCAGGTGAGGGATCGGTTGTCGTCATGAGCGGCAGCCAACCGCGCCGCGGGACGTGCCGCGAACGGCATCCGAGGAGCTGTGGACGAACCCGAGATGAAAGACGACCTGTGGACGACGGCCCGCGCAGCGGCGCGGGAAGGAGCGGTCAGAAGTTGCCCTTCGGCAGCTCGAGCTCACTCTTGGCGAGCTCTTCGACGTTGACGTCCTTGAACGTCACGACCCGCACCGTCTTCGCGAACCGGGCCGGCCGGTAGATGTCCCAGACCCACGCGTCGTGCATCGTGACGTCGAAGAAGACCTCTCCCCCGTCGCCGCGCACCTTCACGTCCACGCTGTTGCACAGGTAGAAGCGCCGCTCGGTCTCGACGACGTGGCTGAACAGCCCGACGACGTCGCGGTACTCGCGGTAGAGCGCCAGCTCGGCTGCGCTCTCGTACTTCTCGAGGTCCTCCGAGCTCATCGCTCTCCCACTCGCGTCAGGTCGGTCAGGTCGGTCAGGTCTGTCAGGTCGGTCAAGTCGGCCAGGTCATTCAGGTCGGTCACGTC
This sequence comes from Ornithinibacter sp., assembly GCA_035458265.1. Taxonomy (GTDB): domain Bacteria; phylum Actinomycetota; class Actinomycetes; order Actinomycetales; family Dermatophilaceae; genus Fodinibacter. The sequence goes on from DATIAB010000058.1 coordinate 2,656, forward strand.
CGTGGCGCTCGTCGTGTCGTCCGGGTACTGCACACCCGGCGTCTCAGCACCCGGGGGCACCGCGCCATCATCATCCATCGTGCCGGGCAGTCGCCACGACCGGCGGTGCAGCTCGCAGGTACCGAGGCGTCGGAGCGCCTCGAGGTGCTCGGGCGCGGCATACCCCTTGTTCTCGACCCAGCCGTATGCCGGGTACTCGCCACCCAGCCCCACCATGATCGCGTCGCGGGTCACCTTGGCGAGCACGGATGCCGCGGCGACCGACGAGCACTTCAGGTCGGCCTTGATCATGGTGCTCACGGGCGGCGTCGCCACGGGTGCGTCGGCGGTGAAGGCGAGCAGCCCGACGTCCTCCGGGGCGGTGAGCCAGTCGTGGTTGCCGTCGAGGATCACCAGGTCGGGCCGGATGCCGGCCACGGCCAGGGCGCGGACACCCGCCAGCCGGAGTGCCGCGATGATCCCGACCTCGTCGATCTCTGCGGCGCTCGCGTGCCCGACCCCGTGGGCCACGGCCCAGCGCTCGATGCGCGGCACCATCGCCGTTCGGGCATGGGGCACGAGCAGCTTGGAGTCCTTGACGCCCTGCGGCGCCGTCCCGCAGGTCTCGTCGATGATGACCACACCCACGGTGACCGGGCCGGCCAGCGCACCCCGGCCCACCTCGTCCATCCCGGCCAGGACCCGGTGGCCCTCGCGCTGCAGGGCCCGCTCGACCCGCAGGCTGGGGCGACGGGAACCGGTGTGTCTCACGGGGTGCTCGCTGCGTCCGGAACGCTGGCGAAGGTCGCCGCGTAGTGCGAGAGCCAGCCGGCACGGTCCAGGGGCCAGACCACGGCGACGGCCCGACCGGTGATGTCGTCGATGGGGACGGCGCCGTCGGCGCCCGTGCCGGAAGGGTCGTGGAAGCGGGAGTCCTCGGAGTCCGAGCGGTGGTCGCCCATGACCCAGACCTGCCCCTCGGGCACCGTGATGTCGAAGGGCAGCGAGCTGGGCACGTCGCCGGGCTTGAGGTACGGCTCGGTCAGGGCCACCCCGTTGACCGTGAGGGCCTGCCCCTCGGTGCAGCACGTGACCCGGTCACCGGGCAACCCGATGACGCGCTTGATGAGGTGGTCCTCCGACTCCGCCGGAAGCAGGCCGACGAAGACCAGACCGTCGTGCAGCGTCCCCGCGAGCCCTGATCGCTCCACCGGTGGTGCGATGTCGAGCCAACCACCCGGGTCCTGGAACACGACGACGTCGCCCCGCTGGATGTCGAACGGCGTCGGGCTGAGCTTGGAGACGATCACCCGGTCCCCGACGAGGAGGGTGTCCTCCATCGAGCCCGAGGGGATGAAGAAGGCCTGGAGGAGCCACGTCTTGACGACGAACGAGAGGGCCAGCGCCATGACGACGACGACGAACACCTCACGGACAGCGGCCCCGACGGCGGCCAACGGGCCGGCGCGGCGCGGGGGGGCCGGCGGCCCGCCAGCAGCTGGCGGGCCGCCGTGGACGGCCTGCCCGTCGTCGGCCGGCTGGTGGCCCTCGAGCGGGCCCAGGTTGGCGGCGCTCACGGTGCCACCCCTGCCAGTTCGGTCGCGTCGATCGTGCCGAGTCGACTGAGCGGCCATACCCGCAGGACCGCCGTGCCGACGACGGCGTCCCGCGGCACCACGCCCGGCAGGGCGCTGCTGACCGGTGCCGAGAGGCTCACGTCGTCGCCCGTGGCACCGCCCACGACCGCGAGGTGGTCCTGCCGTCCCGTGTCCACACCCAGCAGCTCGGCCAGTGGGGTGAGCACACGGCCGGCGAGCCCGTCGTCGAGCGGCGTCGCCCGGTCGACCGGGGCCGTCGCCGTGGTGTCGACAACGACGACGTCGCCGGGCTCGAGCGCCGGGCTGACCTTCCACACGAGAACGCGGTCTCCTGGTTCCATGCTCGGCGCCAGGGCGGCCGAGGGGACGAAGTAGCTCTGCAGCAGCAGGCCCTGCACGAGGGCGGTGAGCACGACGACGGCGGCGAGCAGCACCACGATCGGGGGCCGCTGACGACGAGACCCGGCCGCGGCCACGGAGGT
>DATIAB010000059.1:0-2182 GCA_035458265.1 Ornithinibacter sp.
TGGACCACGGGCGGACCTACCGATCTCGACAACGGCATCCTGCTCTGCAGTCACCACCACCACCGCGCCCACGACACCAGCTACCGCACCGACCGCCTCCCCAGCGGCGACCTCCGCTTCCACCCACGCAGATAGGCCGGAGGAAAGTACGTCGTCACGGGCCCAGGCTCGCCGTGGGAGTGGTGGCTCGGAGTCGCTGCACAGCGCCGCGAAGGCCAGCCAGCGCATGGGTGACCGCCGTGGGACCGCTTCATTCCTTTCGCGGCGACCGACCTTCGGGGTGCTGAGGAACCCTGGCCTTCGCGCCGACCTCTGTCCTCAGATTGCGTCAGGGCGTTCGGCGCCCGGGGTGCCGGGCACTGTCGGGGTTTCGGATCACCGCGCCGCCGGGAATCCACCGTCTCACTGATCTGGCGCACCGGCCGACCCTCGGCCTACCGCCCGGAGCTCCGACCATGCCCCGACAGCGCGTCGCGAGTCCCGGGAAGGGCTGGCCTGACCCTCCGGTCTGGAGCACTTTGACATGCGGCGGAGCGTGCGCGCACGCTCGTGGGAGCGGTCAAGTCGGCGACCTCACAAGGACCGCGATTGCCAAGCGGCCCACGGTCGGCGACCCGACTCTCCAGCCTCAAGTAGCGGAGAAGGATCATGACGCGTTGGCACCCTGCCTTGTTCACGCTGGCCCTCGTCGTGGGCTGTGTACTGCCGATCTCCGGCGCGCAGGCTCGACAGCTGGCACCGCCCGGTCCTGACATCTCGGTCCTCAACGCGAAAGCCCTCGGCGGGTTGGGATCGGGCAGCACCATCGGGCCGGATGGCGCCCTGTACGTCACCCACAGCCTTGGCGGGAAGCTGCTGCGGATCGACCCCGACAGCGGTGCCGCCACCGTCATCGGCCGGGGCCTGCCGAAGCAGGTCCCCGGGTTCGGAGTCGGCGGGCCGATGGACGTCTCGTTCATCGGTGACGTCGCGTACGTCATGGTCAGCGTCGCAGGCGCCGACGTCGGCGGACCCGATGAGCTCATGGGCATCTACCGGCTCAAGAAGAACGGCACGTTTGCCGTGTTCGCCGACGTGGGCACATGGTCGCGGAACCACCCACCCACGGATCCCGACTGGTTCGTCGGGCAGGGCGTCCAGTACTCCATGGACGTGTGGCGCGGTGGGTTCCTCGTCACCGACGCCCACCTGGGCCGAGTGATCAGGGTGAACCGGCACGGCCGGATCAGTGAGCTGGTCGGATTCGGTAGCACCGACTCGGTGCCCCTGGGCCTCGAGGTCGTGGACGGCGAGGTCTTCCTGACCACGGCGGGCCCGATCCCGCACGTGCCGTCGGCCTCCAAGATCCGGGAGGTGCGCCGCAACGGCACCACGAAGGTGGTCGCCCGGTGGGGACCCGGCTACCGGGGCAACCGCGGGCTGATCGTCGACGTCGAGGACAGCGACGGACCGATGTACGGGCTCCTGCAGGGCCACTGGAACCTCGAGCCGACCTTCGAGAACGAGGGCTTCCCAGCCGCGCACGACACCGGTGAGATCGTCGTCGTACGCGGTGGCGGGACCTTCAGGACGGTGGTGCGCAAGCTCGACCAGCCCACGTCGATGGAGCTCGTCGGGGACGTGGCCTACGTCGTCACCTACACCGGCACGGTGCTGCGGATCGAGGGCTTCTGACCACGATCCGGGCAACCCGTACGCCGCGGCTCGTCGACGCACTCGAGCCACACCAGACGCTGCCGCGTCTTCGCACCGCGAGACACCGAGGTACTCAGCCCGGACAACTCCGAGGAGAAGCCGCCTACGGCTACTGGGATGACGTTGTCGAGGCCAGGAGCCGTCGGGCCCGACGACCCAGGTCGCTCAGGTCCACGCGCCCCTCCTCGGCCGCGGCAGCTAGTCGCGCGGCAAGGTCCATCGCCTCATCAAGCACGGGCGCAGCGGCGGCGGCTTCCTGGCCCATGTCGCGGAGGATCGTGACCTCCGTCCTTGAGGCAATCAAGGGATCGGCTACTCCGTCGATCCACACTCGAGTGCGTCGGCCATCCCCTCGCTCCTCCCCCGTGATTCGCTCCAGAGCGAAGATCCGGTCGGCGCGCGCGAACTTCCCGAAGCCCAGTGCCACCATGCGGGAGTCCGACGCCACGTCACCATCTTGTCATCGCCCGGCGACACCCAACCGGCG
>DATIAB010000060.1:0-4646 GCA_035458265.1 Ornithinibacter sp.
GCGGCATCGCCGAGCGCGACGGTCGAGCCGGTCACGGAGACGCCCCTGCGCCCGGGTGAGCGGTTCCAGGAGATCCGGCTGCCCGCGGCCTACACCCCCAAGGCGCCCGAGGGCACCGGCACCGACGACTACCGGTGCTTCCTCGTCGACCCCGGGTTCGACACCGACCAGCTCGTGAGCGGCGTGCAGGTTCTGCTCGACAACGCGGCCCTCGTGCACCACGTCATCGTGTCCAAGGTCGAGCCGCAGGACGTCCCCAAGGCCACGAGGGTCGACGCCCAGACCCCCGGCGACGGGTGGACGTGCTTCGGTGGTGCCGGCATCTCGGGCGTTGTCGGTGGCAACCTCGACAAGGCCGACTGGGTGGGAGCCTGGGCTCCGGGCGGCGGCGAGCGGGTGATGGCCGACGACATCGGCATCCCGCTGCAGGCCGGCACCCAGCTCGTCGTGCAGATGCACTACAACCTGCTGGCGGGCCCCGGTTCGGACCGCAGTGCGGTGCGGTTGCGCCTGTCGGAGGCCGCTGACGGTGACAGGAAGGCCCTGAACACGATGTTGCTGCCGGCGCCGGTGGAGCTGCCCTGCCGTGACAACCGCACCAAGGGCATGTGCAGCCGGGCACTGGCGGTGGCCGACCTGAAGAAGCGGTTCGCCGAGGACCCGGCAACGGCCGACCTGCTGCACCTGCTGTGCGGTCCGCTGAAGACGGGCCCGGTCCAGAGCTGCACGCGCCCGATCCGCGAGGAGGGCACGATCCGGGCCGTCTCCGGGCACATGCACCTGCTCGGTCGGGCGATCACCGTCGACGTCAACAAGGGCACCCCGACGGCCCAGCGGGTACTCGACATCCCGGTGTGGAACTTCGACGACCAGGGCAGCATCCCGCTCGACACGCCGCTCGACGTCGGCCCCGGTGACGAGATCACCGTGACGTGTACCCACGACCAGGAGCTGCGCGACCTCCTCCCGGCCTTCGAGGGAACCGAGGACCGCTATGTCGCCTGGGGTGAGGGAACCACCGACGAGATGTGCCTGGGCATCGTCCTCATGACCGAACGCTGACCACCTCCGCGGCTAGCGTGTGAGGAGCGCGACGGCGTCGGCGGGGGAGTCGACCAGGTACAGGTGCCGAGCCATCGGACGTCCCGCGGCAAGGGCCTGCAGCGCCGGCCACACGGGGATCGTCCGCGTCCAGTGCTCACGGCCGACGAGCACGAGGCGGGGGAGCACGGCATCCGGTGTGGCGTAGAAGAGCCGGGTCGCCGCCTGGAAGACCTCCTGCACCGTGCCGGCCGCGCCGGGCAGCACCACGATCCCGGCATCACAGCGCGCGAGCAGCCCGTCCTCGCGGATCGCGTTCGAGAAGTACTTGGCGATGCCGTCGCAGAAGACGTTGGGCGGTTCGTGGCCGTAGAACCAGGTCGGGATGCCGAGGCTGCGCACCGCGACCACCCCGCCGCGCGCGGCCACGAGGTCGTCGTGCACGTCCAAAGCGACCTGCGCCCAGGGCTCGATCTCGGGAACGAACGACGGGATGCCGGCCAGCCGAGCCAGCGCGTCGTCCACCGCCCCCGTGGAGGCCGCGAACGCCCCGAGGTTCGCCGCCTCCATCGCGCCCGGCCCGCCGCCGGTCGCGACGACCAGGCCGGCCTGTGCAAGGGCGTGACCGAGGCGCGCGGCACCGGCGTACTCCGCAGACCCCCGAAGGAGTGCGTGGCCGCCCATGACACCGACGACGGGGGACCGCCCGATGACCTCGGCGAGCGCGTCGCTCATCGAGTCGTCGTGGATGGCCCGCAGCAGGGTGACGAACGCGTCGTGGTGGAGCGCGCCGTCCCGCGACCAGTGGTACGCAAGCGCGTCGGGGGTCGCCTCGTAGCCGTGCTCGCGCAGCCCGGCGTAGAGCTCGCTCGGCTGGTAGAGCGTTGCGCGGTACGGGTTGACCGGAACGTGGGGGTCGGCCGGGAAGACCAGCGCCCCGTGCAGGCGCAGGTGCCGGGCGAGCTCGTGACCCACCCGCCCGCCGAGCACGACGAGGCCCTCGACGTCGGTGCGGGCGAGCAGCTCGTCCTCGTGGCCGGTGAGGTCGAGGTCCTGGAGGCGCACGCCGGTGAGAGGGCGAGCAGACCGCAGCACGGCAGCCAGGCTCGGCAGGTCCTCGATCTCGTGCACGGCCCCGAAGTTACCCGGCCATGAGTGCGGAAGTGGCTGCCAGGGCAACCACTTCCGCACTCGAGGCGGGCGGGGCTGCCGGGCCGGCCGGGTCAGTGGGCGGTGAGGCGGTCGACCAGGGCGCCGAGCCGGGCCGGCCGTCCGGTCGCCAGCTCCTCGCGGTCGGCGAGCTGGGCCACCCGCAGCCCCGCATTCACCCCGAGCCACCGCAACGGCTCCGGCTCCCAGCGCGGTGAACGGTGCCCGACCCACGGGAGGGTCGTGAGCGACGTGTCGCGGCCGAGCACGAGGTCGGCCAGCGTGCGACCCGCGAGGTTGCTCGCCGCGACCCCGTCGCCCACGTAGCCGCCGGCCCGCCCGGTGCGCCGGACCGGGTCCCAGGTGACCGACGGGTGCCAGTCCCGGGCGATGCCGAGCGGGCCACCCCAGGCATGGGTGAACGCGATGCCGTCGAGCTGCGGGAGCAGGTCTCGCAGGGCCGATCGCAACACCTCGAACACGGCCTCGTCGCGGTCGAACTCCGGCCGGATCGCTGACCCCCAGTGGTACGGCGCACCCCGGCCGCCGAAGGCGATCCGGCCGTCGTCGGTGCGCTGGCCGTAGATGACGACGTGCCGGTGGTCACTGAACACCTCGCGGCCGGCCAGCCCGATCTGCGCCCAGCGGGCGTCGTCGATCACCTCGGTCGCCACCATGAGCGAGTAGACGGGTACGACCCGGCGGCCGAGCCCGGGCAGGGTGCCCGTCCAGCCCTCGGTCGCGTGCACGACGGCCCCGGCCGAGACCCGCTGACCATCCGCGAGCACGACCATCCGGTCCGCCGTGCGGGTCACTCGGGCGCCCTCGACGATGCGCCCTCCGAGGCGGCGCACGGCCGTGGCCAGCCCGTCGACGAGCAGTCGCGGGTGCACCCGGGCACAGTGGGGGGTGAAGGTGGCGCCCCGCGCCGAGGCGACGTCGAGGCGCTCGCGGGTGGCGACGGCATCCAGCCACTCGGTGCCGGTGCCCCACGAGGTGGCGTGCGCGGCATCCGCCCGGGCCCGCGCCTCCTGAGCGGGCGTGCGCGCGACGGCGAGCGCACCGCCCTTCGTGAACCCGCTGCCGAAGTCCTCCTGCACATCGACCCGCCCGACCTCGTCGACGGTGTCGCGCAGCGCGGCGAGCTGGGCGAGCGTCGCGGCGCGTCCGTACCGGCGGGCGAGGATGTCGGGTGAGACCGGCCACAGCGCCGAGACCCAGCCGCCGTTGCGCCCGCTGGCGCCGAACCCGACCTCCTCCGCCTCCAGGACCAGCACCTCGGCACCCGGCCGCTCACGCAGCAGGTAGTAGGCCGTCCACAGGCCCGTGAAACCGCCCCCGACGATGACGACCTCGGCCCCGAACGGCAGGTCGGATGCCGTGGCGCGGCTCGCGCTCGCACCGTCGGCGCCGTCCGACCAGAGCGGCGACGCCGCTGTGTCCGACCAGAGCGGCGACGCCGCTGCGTCCGACCAGAGCGGCGACGCCGCTGGGGTCACAGGTGGTTCTCGGCCTCGGTGAGCACCGACCGCAGCCGACGCTCGATCTCGTCGAACTCGGCAGGGCCCATGGTCAGGGGCGGAGCGAGCTGCACGACGGGGTCGCCGCGGTCGTCGGCGCGGCAGTACAGACCGGCGTCGAACAGCGCCTTCGACAGGAAACCGCGCAGCAGGCGCTCGCTCTCGGCGTCGTTGAACGTCTCGCGGGTGGCCTTGTCCTTGACGAGCTCGATGCCGTAGAAGTAGCCGGCTCCGCGCACGTCGCCCACGAGGGGCAGGTCGAGCAGCTTGTCGAGGGTTGCCTTGAAGATCGGGGCGTTCTCCTTGACCCGGTCGTTGAGGCCCTCGCGGTCGAAGATGTCGAGGTTGGCCATGGCGGCTGCGCAGGAGACGGGGTGGCCGCCCCAGGTGTAGCCGTGCGGGAAGTACGTCGTGCCGTGGCGGAACGGTTCGAAGAGCCGGTCGCTCGCGATCATCAGCCCGAGGGGTGCGTAGCCGCTCGTGATGCCCTTGGAAGTGGTGATGATGTCCGGCTGGTAGCCCAGGTCGTCGCAGGCGAACATCGAGCCGATGCGGCCGAAGGCGCAGATCGTCTCGTCGGAGACCAGCAGGACGTCGTACTCGTCGCAGATCTCGCGGACCCGGTCGAAGTAGCCGGCGGGGGGCGGGAAGCAGCCGCCGGAGTTCTGCACGGGCTCGAGGAAGACGGCCGCGACGGTGTCCGGGCCCTCGAACTCGATGGCCTCGGCGATGCGGTCGGCCGCCCAGCGCCCGAACGCCTTCTCGTCGTCGCGCAGGTGCTCGGGTGCGCGGTACATGTTGGTGTTCGGCACCTTGTGCGCACCGGGGACCAGCGGCTCGAACTGCGCCTTGAGCGTCGGCAGGCCGGTGATCGACAGCGCTCCGTGCGTGGTGCCGTGGTACGCGATCGACCGTGAGATCACCTTGTACTTGTTC
>DATIAB010000061.1:0-10663 GCA_035458265.1 Ornithinibacter sp.
CGCCGAGACCGTGAACCCGGACCACTGCGAGATCTTCCACGCGGAGGACGAGGAGTACTTCTCCCAGGTCGCCTACTGGAACACCCCGATCACGGCCTGCCTCGACGGTCGCACCGACGTCAAGTGCACCGACTACGCGACGTGGACCAAGGCCTGGACCGAGATCCGCAACAGCTGAGCCGGATGCCGGGTCCGCGGCCTTCGTCGCGGACCCGGCACCACCCGCCCAGCACCCTGAACAGCACCCGCCCAGCACCCGCCAGGCACCCCGACCGAACGACGTCACTGGAGGACGGCACCATGCGCAGGAAGGTCCCCGCAGGGCTGCTCGCCGCACCGCTCGCATGGCTCGGCGTGGCCTACCTCGGCGCGCTCGCCATGATCTTCGCGACGGCGTTCTTCACGACCGACAGCTTCACCGGCGCGGTCGTGCGCGGCTTCTCCCTCGAGAACTTCCGCGCGGTGCTGACCCCGACCTACCTGGGCATCATCGCCCGCACGCTGCTCATCGCCACGCTGGTCACCGTGCTCTGCATCATCATCGCCGTGCCGTTCGCCTGGTTCATGGCACGGGTGGTGCCCTCACGTTGGCGGGGGCTGGCCGTGGCCCTGGTCCTCGTGCCGCTGTGGGCTTCCTATCTCGTCAAGGCCTACGCCTGGCGTTCGATGCTCTCGCCCGGTGGCGTGATGGAGTCGGTGTTCGGCACCACCCCCGGGTTCGGCCTGGCCGCTGTCGTGCTCACCCTCACCTACCTCTGGCTGCCCTACATGGTGCTGCCCGTCTACGCGGGACTCGACCGCCTTCCGGGGTCGCACCTCGAGGCCTCCGCCGATCTCGGGGCCAGCAGCTGGACGACCTTCCGCCGGGTGGTGCTCCCCGCGGTGAAGCCGTCGATCGCGGCCGGCACGATCTTCACCTTCAGCCTCTCGCTCGGTGACTACATCGCCGTCTCGATCGTCGGCGGCAAGCTGCAGATGCTCGGCACGGCGGTACTCCAGAACAGCACTCTCGACCTGCCGTTCGCCGCGGCCCTGGGCACGGTGTCGGTGCTCATCATGGTGGTCTACCTGCTCGCGGTGCGTCGCACCGGCGCCATGGACAACCTGTGAGGTGGGGGCGATGAGGACCGGTCGGGGAGCGCGCGCGGCGTGGTGGGGGTTCGGGGCCCTGGTCCTGGCGTTCGTCTACGTACCCCTCGTCGTCGTGGCCATCAACTCGTTCAACCAGGACAAGACCTTCGGGTGGCCGCCGAGCGGGTTCACGACGACGTGGTGGACGACCGCCTTCGACGCAGCCGGGCCGCGTGAGGCGATCCTCACCTCGGTCAAGGCCGGGCTCGGGGCCACGGCCATCGCGCTCGTGCTCGGGTCGCTGCTGGCACTGGCCCTGGCGCGCTACGACTTCTTCGGCAAGACGGCCGTCAACCTGCTCGTCATCCTGCCGATCGCGCTGCCCGGGATCGTCACCGGCCTCGCGCTGCAGTCGGTGATCACGGTGTTCCTCACACCGGTGCTCGGCATCCCCGCGGGCCTGTTCACGATCATCGTCGGCCACGCGACCTTCTGCATCGTGGTCGTCTTCAACAACGCGACAGCGCGGCTGCGGCGGATGGGCACCTCGCTCGAGGCGGCGTCGGCCGACTTGGGCGCCGGTCCGTGGACGACGTTCCGGCGGGTGACGGTGCCGCTGCTCGCTCCGTCCCTCGCCGCAGGCGCACTGCTGGCGTTCGGGCTCTCTTTCGACGAGATCGTCGTGACGACGTTCACCGCCGGTCCCGGCACCCCCACCCTGCCGATCTGGATCTACAACAACCTCTTCCGACCCAACCAGGCACCGGTCGTCAACGTCGTCGCCGTCGTGCTCGTCCTGATATCCATCCTCCCGGTATGGCTCGCGCAACGGCTGAGTGGCGGCGACGCCGCCGAGTCCCGGCTCTGAGCCCGGATGCCGTCAGCCCACCCCCCGCTCGACGCTCAGCACCACGTCGCCCACCTGGCACTGGAGCACGTCACAGATCGCCGTATGGGTGCTGTCAACCGCCGCACAGCGGTCAGCGCCGGCCGCGAGGCAGGGGGCCGTGGGGCAGGATGGGTGCATGACTGAGCAGGCCTCCCCCGGCAACGACCGTCGCGACGAGTCAGCAGACGACGACAACGCCACGTACGCCGCGGTCAACGTCGACAGCGATCGCGTCGTGGTCGTGACCGAGGACGGTATGGGCGTCGCCCGGCACGACGACCCGCCGCGCGAGCCACAACGCCCGACCAACCCCGCCGATCTCGTCGAGCAGCCCGCGAAGGTCATGCGGATCGGCTCGATGATCAAGCAGCTGCTCGAGGAGGTGCGCAGCGCTCCGCTCGACGAGCGCGGCCGGGCACGCCTGGCCGAGATCCACGGCCGCTCGATCGCCGAGCTGAAGGACGGTCTGGCCCCGGAGCTCGTCGAGGAGCTCGAACGCATCGCCCTGCCGTTCAGCGACGACGCACCCAGCGACGCCGAGCTCCGCATCGCCCAGGCCCAGTTGGTGGGGTGGCTGGAAGGCCTGTTCCACGGCATCCAGACGGCCCTCGTCGCGCAGCAGATGGCCGCACAGGCGCAGCTTCAGCAGATGCGCGCTCTGCCCCCCGGTGCCAGCCACCCGGCCGGGCCGCCGCCCAGCGGTGGCGCGCCCGGGCAGCACCTGCCCCGGCCGGACGGCACGCCGGGGCACGCCGAGGGCACCGGCCAGTACCTCTGACCGGCCTCCCGCGATGACCAGCCAGACCGCTGACGGTCCGCTGCGTGAGCGGCTCGACGCCCTCATCGACGAGCACCGCCACGCCCTGACCGCCTGCCTCGACGGGCTCTCCGAGGAGCAGGCCAGGCGCCGGCTCGTGCCCTCACGCACCACGCTGCTCGGCCTGGTCAAACACGCGACCTTCGTGGAGAAGGTGTGGTTCGTGGAGGCGGTCACCGGGGTGTCGCGCGCCGAGCTGGGCCTGCCCCCGACCCCCGATGGGTCCTTCGTGCTCGACGACACGGACACCGTCGCGTCGATCCAGGAGGCGCACCGGGCGGCCTGCGACGCCTCCCGCCGGGCCGTCGCCGACCTGGGCCTGGATGCCGTCCTCACCGGCAACCACCGCGGCCCGCTCCCCCTGCACTGGGTGCTGCTGCACGTGCTGCGCGAGCTGGCCCAGCACTGCGGGCACGCCGACATCCTCCGGGAGCAGATCCTCGCGGCCGAGGCCTGAGCCAGCGAAACCGGGTCGCGAGCGGCATCCACGTGGGTGAGGATCGTGTGCCATGACGGATGCCCCGGACGCCGGCCCGCGATGGGAGGGCCCGGCATCCGTCGTCGTGCTCGTCGAGGGCGCCAGTGACCGGGCGGCGCTGACGGTGCTCGCGGAACGTCGGCAGCTCCTGGCCGGCATCGAGGTCCGTGCCATGGGCGGCGCCACGAACGTCCGCCGTCACCTCGGTGAACTGCTCTCGGATGCCGTGCCTCGCCGCGTCCTCGGGCTCACCGACGAGCCGGAGGAGCCGTTCTTCGTGCGTGCGCTCGCCGCTGCCGGGGTGCCGATCACGTCGGTCGACGACCTGGCGGCTCACGGCTTCCACACCTGTCGTCGTGACCTCGAGGACGAGCTGATCCGGGCGCTCGGCGCCGACCGCGTCCGGGCAGTGCTCCATGACCTCGACCTGGGCCAGACCTTCGAGCGGTTCTGCCGGCAACGGGCGTGGCGCGGGAGGCCGACCCACGAGCAGCTGCACCGCTTCGCCGGGACGGTGTCCGGGCGCAAGTCGGTGTTCGCCCGCGGGCTCGCTGCAGCCCTGGACGACGACGCGGTACCGGAGCCGCTGCGCCACCTCCTCGACGACATCGCACGCGCCCGGGCAGCCGGCGCGTCCGGCGCGTCCCCACCGTGACCTGGTGGTCGATCCGGGGACTGCTGACACCGGTCACAGGGCAGCGGCCGCCGCGCGCAGATTGACCTATTGGTCGATGTGAGCGCACGACACCGGCAGGGCGGTGTGCGCAGATTGACCTTTTGGTCGATGTGAGGACGCGCCGCCGGTCACAGGGCAGCGGCCGCCGCGCGCCCCGCAGCCCGTCCGGAGAACATGCAGCCGCCGACGAAGGTCCCCTCGAGGGCCCGGTACCCGTGCACGCCACCGCCACCGAACCCGGACACCTCACCCGCGGCGTACAGGCCGGGAACGGGCTCGCCCGTCGGCCCGAGCACCCGCCCGGACAGGTCGGTGTGCAACCCGCCGAGGGTCTTGCGGGAGAGCACCCGCAGGCGCACCGCGACGAGCGGCCCCCGCTTGGGATCGAGGATGGCGTGCGGCGGGAAGGCGCGCTTCGTCAGCCGGTCACCGCGGTACCGACGAGCAACACGGATCGCCGCGACCTGGGCGTCCTTGGTGTAGGCGTTCTCGACCTGGCGGTCGCGCTCGACGACCTGTCGCTCGATGTGGGCCGGGTCGAGCGGAGCGTGCGGGGTGAGCTCGTTCATCCTGGCCACGAGCTCGCCGATGGTGTCGGCCGTCAGCCAGTCCTCACCGTGGTCGAGGAAGGCCTGCACCGACGGGGTCACGGACGTGATCGGCCGGCGCAGCACGTCCCTGTAGCGCCGCTCGGTGAGGTCGAGGTTCTGCTCCGAGCCCGACAACGCGAACTCCTTGCCCGCGAGGGAGCGGTTGAGGATGAACCACGAGTGGTCGAACCCGGTGTGCCTCAGGTGATCCAGCGTGCCGAGTGTGTCGAACCCCGGGAAGTACGGCGCCGGCAGCCGGTCGCCGCGGCCGTCGAACCACATCGCGCTCGGGCCGGGGAGGATCCGGATGGCGTGCCCCGGCCAGACCGGGTCCCAGTTGCGCACGCCCTCGACGTAGTGCCACATGCGGTCGCGGTTGACCACGGCGCCCCCGACGGCCTCCGCGATGCCGATCATCCGGCCGTCGACGTAGGCCGGGACACCGCTGAGCATCTCCGCGGGCGGATCACCCAGACGCTGTGGCCAGTTGGCGCGCACGAGGTCGTGGTTGCCGCCGATGCCGCCGGACGTGACGAGCACGGCCTGACCACCGTACTCGAACTCCCCCACCACCTCCCGGCTGCTCTCGACCCCCCGGGGCGAGTCGTCCGGCGCGAGCACCGAACCGCGCACCCCGGTGACGACTCCGCTCGACCGCACGAGCTGGTCGACCTGGTGCCGGGGCCGGTAGAAGACGCGCCCGGCAGCGATGTGTTCACGGACCCGCTGCTCGAACGGCGCGACGACCCCGGTGCCGGTGCCCCACGGGATGTGGAACCGAGGCACCGAGTTGCCGTGTCCCCCACTGGTTCCGTCGCCGCGCTCGGCCCAGCCGACGACGGGGAAGAACCTGATGCCGCGGTCGCGCAGCCACGCGCGCTTCTCTCCGGCGGTCCACTCGACGTAGGCGCGAGCCCACTGCCGGCCCCAGTGGTCGGGGCCCGGGTTGCCGTCGGGGAGAGTCAGGCGGTCCCAGCCGGCCGTGCCCTGCCAGTCCTGCCACGCGAGGTCGAGCGAGTCGGAGATGCCCATGCGCCGCTGCTCGGGGGTGTCCACGAGGAACAACCCTCCGAAGCTCCACCACGCCTGGCCGCCGAGGTTGGCCTCGCTCTCCTGGTCGAGCAGCACCACCGAGCGGCCCGCCTCGGCGAGCTCACACGTGGCGACGAGGCCGGCCAGTCCGGCACCCACGACGACGGCGTCGGCATCCATCCGTGAACCCTAGACCCCGTCGCCGACGACCACTCGCAGCACTCCCGGGCCCACCTCCGCCGGCAGGTGCGCCACGTCGGGGACGACCAGCCCTGCGAGGGTGGCGAGCTCGTCGGGCGCGGTGCTGCTCGCCACCGCGACGAGGCCACGGCATCCGGCATCGCGCGCGGCGCGCAGCCCCGCCATCGAGTCCTCGATGACGATGCACTGTCCCGGGTCGACCCCGAGCAGCCGCGCGCCGAGCAGCCACGGGTCGGGCCACGGCTTGCCCCGCTCGACATCGGATGCCGTGACGACCACCGGTGGGTGGACCAGCCCCGTGGCGGCGATGCGCGCCTCGGCCAGGTCGCGTGTCCCCGAGGTCACGATCGCCGTCGGGACCGACGCGTCCGCGAGGGCCTTCAGCAGCTCGGCCGCGCCGGGCAGCACGACGATCTCGTCGACGTCCGCCACCTCGATCTCGCGGATGCGCTGGTGGGCCCGCTCACGCACCTCGGGGGGCAGCAGGCCCTCGATGACGTTCGCCGCCGTCACCCCGTGAAGGCCGCGCAGCCGCACCGGGTCGACACCGAACTCACCGCACCACCGGATCCAGGACCGCTCGACCGCGGCGATGGAGTCGACGAGCGTGCCGTCGAGGTCGAGGAGCACGCCCGCGAAGGGCTCGTCGAACGGGGAGAAAGGCACCGGCATAACGGAAACAGTAGGTGGCCGACCTAGGGTTGACACATGTCCGCACCGACGGGCCGGCCCCGGACTGCCGTGCTCAGTGCGACGGTCGCCGTGATGGCGCTCGTCGGCGGCTGGACGTGGGCTGCTGCCCTCCAGGGGGGCGGCTTCGACGCCCGCGCCGAGACGATCAGCGCCCTGGCCGCCTCGGCCACCCCGCACCGCTGGGTCATGACGACCGGGCTGGTCGTCACCGGCCTGGCACACGTCGTCACCGCGTGGGCGCTCGGCGCCGCACACCGCACCGGCCGGGTGGTCCTCGCCGCCGCAGGTGTCGCGACCCTCGCGGTCGCCGCGCTCCCCCTGCCCTCGCGCGCGG
Source organism: Ornithinibacter sp. (assembly GCA_035458265.1). Taxonomy (GTDB): domain Bacteria; phylum Actinomycetota; class Actinomycetes; order Actinomycetales; family Dermatophilaceae; genus Fodinibacter. Next base: position 6,782 of record DATIAB010000061.1, read on the forward strand.
AGTCGTCGGCCGCGCACACCGCGGTGGCGACGGCATCCTTCGTCCTGCTCGGCCTGTGGCCGTGGTTCGCCGCCCGCACGGGCGGCGCGAGGGTGCTCGCCCCCTCGGTGGCTCGACCCGCGGCGGTGGTGCTCACGGCATCCGTGGCCTCGCTCGGGCTCGGCGTGGCAGGTGGCTCCTTCGGCCTGCACGAGCGGGTCGTCGCGGCCCTCACCGTCGGGTGGCCGCTCGTCACGGCGCTCGGCGTGTGGTGGTGGGCAGGTCACCGCATCGGGTCACGCCGGGTGCGCCAGGGTCTCGCAGTGCTGGGGCTGACGCTCGCGTGCATCGCCGCCGGGGTCGCCGCGACCGCCGTCGCGCCCGCCACCGCACACACCCGGCACTACCAGGCGAGCGTGGCGCTGGACCCGGACCCCGCCCACCTCGGCCAGATCCTCGCGACCACGGCGTTCGGCGACCTCGAGGTCGGGTTCGCCGGGGTCGCGCCCGGCATCCGCACGGTCCCGCAGGTGAACGCGAGCATCGCCGACGTGCTCTCGCGACCGCAGGTCAGCCTCGCCACCCTGCGACCGGGCCCGGAGGAGCTGAGCGCAGCCATCCGGGACGTCGCCCTCGACGTGCTCGTCCGCTTCGCCGTGGGTGGCCTGCTGCTCGTCGGTTCGGTGCTCGCCGCGTATGCGGTGCTCCGCCGCCGACGCCCCCCGGTCGCCCTCGTCGTCGCGTGCACCGCCGGCTGGGTGCTGGCGACCACCGCGACGGCGACCTCGCTGTGGTCGACCTACCAGCCACAGCGGCAGGAGACCTTCACCTCGACGGGGATCCTCGGGACCCTGCAGCGCAACCAGGGCATCCTCTCCGACGTCGAGTCGCGGGCCACCCAGGTCGCGCCGTACCTGCGCAACGTCATCGCCCTGTCGACCGCCCTGCAGCAGAAGTACGCGGTTGCCCCTCTCGAGGCCGACACCGCGCTGCGCGTGCTGCTCGTGAGCGACATCCACGGTGGCAACCAGTACCCGCTCATGCGCACGGTCGTGGAGGAGGAGTCGGTCGACGTCATCATCGACGCCGGAGACCTGCTGAACTTCGGCACCGTGGCGGAGGGCGAGGCGGCGGGGATCTTCAGCGGCATCGAGTCCCTCGGGGTCCCGTACCTGTTCGTGCGGGGCAACCACGACGCGACGAGTGCCAGCGACGACGAGGTGCTGCTGAGGATGGCGCAGGTGCCGAACGTCGTGCTGCTGCAGCCGGCCAGCGGTGACTACGCCGAGGTCACGGTCGGCGGTGTCACGATCGCGGGATTCAACGACCCACGCTGGTTCGGCGACTCGGGCAAGGGTTCGCCCGCCAAGCAGGTGCCGGCCCGCGAGGCGTTCGTCGCGGCCTTCGCCGAGCGACCGGTCGCGGACGTCATCGTCAGCCACGAGCCGTGGGCCGTGCAGGGGCTGGCGGGCGGGGTGGTGGTCAACGGACACATGCACTCGGCCGACCTCGAGGGCAACCGGGTGCAGGTGGGCACCTTCACCGGCGGTGGCCCGGTCACGCACTTCGTCGAGAGCGCCCCGGGGGAGGAGCTCGTCGGTCAGCCGTCGGCCTTCGACGTGCTGACCTTCGGCACCGACTGCCGCCTCGCGACGCTGACGCGCTACCGGCTCAGCGACGTCATCGAGGGCCGGCCGAGCTATGACGGGGTGCAGCTCGTCAACGGCCGCCGGATCGACCGGCGCGAGCTCGACGCCGAGCGGGTGTGCTCGCGCGACGACCCCCTGACGACGACCACGGTTGCGCGACCCGGCATCCGAAGTGCGGGCATCCCGACCCCCGACTGAGGTGCTGCCCTACGCGCGGATGACGGCGCGGTGCGCCAGGTGGGGCTTGGGGACGTCGCCACAGCTGAGGGGTGCCGCCGGGAGTGCCTCGCTCACGACGTCGACGAGCACCCGGTCGGGCAGCGACCCCCGGCCGAACACCTCGACGACCGTGCGCGCGCCGTCGGCGTCGATCGCCCCGGGGACGAGGTCGTCGGCCGAGTCCGGACCGTACCGCTCGAGCACCGCGGCGAGCGCGGCCTGCACCGCGGGCTCCCACCGGGTGGTTCCTCGCAGGTAGCGGGCATCGGTGTGGCCGTCGCGGTGGGCGGCAATGACCCGCAGGGCGTTGTCGGGGTCGAGGCGGCCGAAACACGCACCGTCCGGGAGCGAGAGGATCGTGCCGGCGAACCGGTGGCCCCCGAGGTGGGTGCACTCCCACACCTCCTCGGGCATGGCCCGGGCCAGCGTCGCCGCGATCGGCCGCCCACGGACGGCGCAGCACGCGTCGCGGGTGGCGTGGGTGCACACGAGGACCATCGGGTCGGCATCCTCGTCGCTGACGGACAGGGGCGTGCCGAGGGCGTGGGCCGCGGCGAGGAGGTCCTCGGAGGTCTTCCACGAGCCCCGGACCCACGTGCGCCGAATGGTGTCGACGGCGTACCAGGAGTGCGGGTCCTCACCGGGCAGCCGGCGGCCGGGGCGACGCACGAGGAGCGCCTTTCCCCCGAAGGACGCACTGATCCGGTCGATGTCGTCGCCGAGCGAGGCCGTGAGGGGAGGGGTGGTCAGTGGCTTCTTCGCCCACGGGCCCTGGTGCTCGATGAGCAGCCACCGGGAGGCCACGGGAGCGGTGCCCACCTGCGGGTCGGCGCGATGCCGCGAGGCGGCCGAGCAGCGCGAGAGATCGGTCAGAGCCACTCCGCGATGTTACGCGGATGCCGGGGAACAGCACCCGAGGATGCCGGACGTTTCGCCTCCCAGCGCGATCGAGGGGCCATGACTTGCGCGGGATCCTTCACGTTCGTCGGCGTGTCCGACCCCTCGACCCAGCCGACTTCGCCATTTCCTCGACGCGGCGGGTCCCGCGGGTGGAGTCTTGGTGGACCGCAGGACCCGACCGCTCCCCAGGAGGACCTCATGGCCCGACGACGTGCCCTGTCCACCGCAGCCCTCGCCGCCACCGCAGCCCTCGTGGTCTCGGCGGCGCCGGCCCAGGCTGCCGCCCCCTCGTACGTCGCCCTCGGGGACAGCTACTCCTCGGGCACGGGCACGCGCACGTATCTCGCCGACGGCACGAGCTGCCTCCGGTCGGTCTACGCCTACCCCTCGCTCATCGCCTCCGCGAAGGGGTACGCCCTGAACTTCCGGGCCTGCTCCGGCGCCAAGATCGCCGACGTCACCAACACCCAGCTCTCCGCGCTGAACTCGACAACGGCCTACGTGACCATCTCGATCGGCGGGAACGACGCCGGGTTCGCGAGCGTCCTGACGACCTGCGCCCAGCCGGCCTGGCTGAGCAACTGCAACGGCGCCATCGACAAGGCCCAGGCCTATGTCAACCAGACCCTCCCCGGGGCCCTCACCACCCTCTACGCCGGCATCAAGGCCCGCGCGCCGCAGGCGAAGGTCACCGTCGTCGGCTACCCGCGCATCTTCAACGGCGTCGACTGCAACCTGCTGACCTGGTTCTCCTCGAGCGAGATGACCCGCCTCAACGCGATGGCCGACCTCGTCAATGCCAAGACGGCCGAACGCGCCAGCGCGGTCGGCTTCTCCTTCGCCAACCCCACGACACCCTTCGTCGGTCACGCCGTCTGCTCCAGCCAGGAGTGGATCAACGGCCTGTCCAACCCGGTCCAGGAGTCCTACCACCCCAACCGGACGGGTCACGCGAGCGGCTACACGCCGACGGTGAGCGCGTTCGTCACCGGGTCGACGGTCACCGCGACGGCAGCACTGCTCACGACGGCCAAGGGCTCGACGAAGCGGCTGGCTGACCAGCAGCGGGCCTACGCGGCATCCGACCAGCACATCGAGCCGGCCCTCGTGCTCGCGCCCGACCTCACGACGCCCG